>DASQBW010000169.1:0-2765 GCA_035635015.1 Draconibacterium sp.
ATTTACAATGGAAATTACCTGCCTTATGTACCGCGCTTTTCGTTTAACATGGGAGGAAATTATACAATCTACGTAAATAATAATTGGCTTGAACAAATTCGCCTGCACCTTACTTATAATGGTTTTGGAAAACATTACTGGAAAGAAACTAACGAAGCTTACCAGGATTATTATGGATTATTGAATTCCCGTATCAGTTTCGACACACAGAATATTCAATTATCTTTCTGGGGAAAAAATATCCTTGATGCTGATTACAACTCGTTCTATTTTCAGGCTATTGGAAATTCGTATGCACAATCGGGAAAACCAGCCACAATGGGGGTAAATTTGAAGGTAAAATTCTAAAATGCAACATACCGAGATAAGAAAGTATTACACCCTGCTGAGTCTTTACCTGGCGCAATCAATCCCAATGAGTTTCTTCTCTACCGTGATCCCTGTGATCATGCGAATGGAGAACTATTCGCTTGAATCCATCGGTTATATCCAATTGATAAAACTCCCGTGGATTCTAAAAATGCTTTGGGCGCCGTTGGTGGATAAAACCAGTAAAAACAAACGGCACTACCGCAGGTGGATCATCATGTCGGAGGCGTTTTATGCGCTTATCATCATGTCGGTTGGTTATTTAAACCTGCAAACCGATTTTACCACCATCATAATTCTGATGGTAATTGCATTTACAGCATCGGCAACGCAGGATATTGCCACCGATGCTTTTGCCATTCTTATTCTGAACAAAAACGAACGCAGCCTGGGAAACAGCATGCAATCGGCCGGTAGTTTTATCGGAACTATGATGGGAAGCGGTGTTTTACTCATCATCTACCATTATTTTGGTTGGTTATGGTTGTTACGCTCGCTCGGACTGTTTGTGTTGTTTGCACTCGTTCCGGTGTCGCTGTACAACGCACGCAACGGAAATGAAATCGATCGTTCAACAAAAAATGTGTCGCCCTTGGAGTTTATCTACTTTTTCAGACAGAAAAAAATTGGTGCTCACCTTTTGTTGCTCTTCCTGTTTTATTCAGGAATAATCGGGATTTTAACCATGATAAAACCCTATTTTGTTGATTTGGGTTACGACATTAAAGAAATTGGAATCATCTCCGGAATATTCGGAACGGCCTGCGGTGTTATCATGACCATTCCTGCAGGATTTCTACTCCGTAAAAAAGGAATTACGAAAGCGGTGTGGATATTTCCGGTAATTAATGTGTTGGTGGCCACTTTCTTTTTCGGATTAACCTATACCAATCATGCTTTATGGTTGGTTTATTTGGGTGTCGCCCTGCTTTGGGGAGCCTACGCCATGTCGTCGGTATTTGTGTATACCATGAGCATGCAAGTAGTTCGAAAAGGGCGCGAAGGAACCGATTTTACCATTCAGATAGTAATTACACATTTAAGCAGCCTTGTTATTGCCATAATGAGCGGAAAAGTGGCCGATGCGCTTACCTACCGCGGGCTGTTTGCCATAGAAATAGGGCTCGGAATACTTATCCTTGTCCTGTTGCCATTTGTCTTCAGAAAAAGTTTTTACCTGAAGTATGAACAAGAAACCGATTAAGACTCTTTAAATTAGTATCATGAAAGTATCACAAAAGCTAATAGAAAAATACAACACCCCGGTACCGCGATATACAAGTTATCCGCCGGCCAACTTCTTTTCACCGGAATTTACACCGGAAGAATACGTTAAAGTGTTGGAACAATCCAATTCAGAGAATCCGCAAAATATTTCCATTTATATTCATATTCCGTTTTGCCCGAAAATCTGTTATTTCTGCGGCTGTAACACGCACCTCACGCGCGACAAAAACAAAATGGAGGTTTATGTCGATGCGCTGAAAAAAGAAATCCGCATGGTGAAAAAGTTGCTGAGCGACGACCGAAAAGTGTCGCAGGTGCACTGGGGAGGCGGAACACCAAACTCGTTGTCGATTGAGTTGGTGGAAGACATTATGAATGTGATTCATGAGCTTTTCGAGTTTATTCCAAAACCGGAAATTGCCATGGAATGTCATCCGGCGATGCTCGATAAAGATTATATCGACCGCTTGGTAGCACTGAAGTTTAACCGCTTTAGTTTGGGTATTCAGGATTTTAACAAGGAGGTGCTGGATAATGTAAACCGTGATCCGTCGATTCTTCCCGAGGAAGATTTGGTGGCCATGATTCGCAGCCACGAGGGTACCAGCGTGAATTTCGATTTTATCTATGGTCTTCCGTTTCAGGATGAAGCATCGTTTGCCTTAACCATTGAGCGCGCCATCAGTCTGTCGCCCGATCGTTTGGTTACGTTCTCGTATGCACACGTGCCGTGGGTGAAAAAAGCACAAAAAATACTGGATGCACGCGGTTTGCCATCGGCAACTAAAAAACTGGCCATGTTTGAGGTTGGCTATCGTTTACTGACTGAAAACGGTTACGATGCCATTGGTCTCGACCATTTTGCCCGCCCCGATGACGAATTGAGTATTGCCTTTAAAAACAAAACGCTGCACCGTAATTTCCAGGGGTATTGCACCCGCGAAACTACCGGACAGGTTTACGCTTTTGGAGCCACCGGAATCAGCCAGCTGGAAAATGCCTACGCACAAAATGCTAAGGATACCAACACTTATGTTGATCAGATCAACGCCGGTAAATTTACAATTGAAAAAGGTTATCAGCTGAATGAAACGGAGAAGATCATTCGCCACGTGATTAACGAAGTGATGTGCAATTATTATATTTCGTGGGAGGAAGCAGCGCAAATG
>DASQBW010000170.1:0-11272 GCA_035635015.1 Draconibacterium sp.
CGCCACCACCACGACCATCTGCAATTCGATACGAACCGGCAGCGTGCCAGGCCATTCTGATCATCAAACCGCCGTAATGGCCCCAATCTGCCGGCCACCATTCCTGGCTATCAGTCATTAAATCATGTAAGTCCTTTTTCAGCGCCTCAACATCCAGCTTTTTAAGTTCTTCGCGGTAATTAAAATCTTGTCCAAGAGGATTAGTTTTAGTGTCATGCTGATGCAAAATGTCGAGATTTAACGCATTGGGCCACCAATTCATAACTGATGAGCCGAAAGCGGTATTTCCACCATGCATTACCGGACATTTGCCTTGTTTTGAATGATTGTTTTCCATATACTTAGTTTTAAGTGATAATTTATGTAACTATCCCAATAAGATACGAAAAACAGCACGACTAAAAAATGATTAATTCTTTAATCTACAAGCTTTTAAATACTAATTACTAATGACTAATAGATTTTATCTATGCAGTTCGAGATTTAAATAAACGTAATAAAAATTTGCGAAAACAGATTTGAAATCTTTTTCTACAATCTTAGTATCGTCAAATACAGATACAATCTGCCAATATATCAGATATGCAGTTAATGGTTGGCTCGTTTAAATTTATTCAAATAACTCTTTTAACTGATGATTAAATCTTCGTTTATATGTAATTGAACTTTCACGCGGTGTTGGGGTTCTGTTACTTTTACTGCAAAATTGAAGAAATGGCAATTACAGTTCATCCCGAGGCAAAAGCCTTAATTTTTGATTTAGACGGAACCCTGTCGAACTCGCTTCCGGTTCATGTTGAAACCTGGAAAAAAGTTGGAGAGAAGTATAATTTTGATTTCGATCCCAATATTATTCTCGAGATGACCGGACGCCCAACTATTGAATTTGCCAAAAGAGTTATTGAACAATACAAAGTAGATGAACAGCCAGAAATACTGGTTCGATTAAAACAACAATCGTTTTGGGATTTGGCACACTTACTTGAGCCAATTGAAGAGGTAATTTCTATTGTTAAAAACTACCACGGGAAACTGCCTATGTCGGTAGGAACTGGTGCCAGTGGCAGAAGTGCTGAAGTGCAATTGAAAGCATTGGGCATAACCGAATATTTTGATCATGTAGTTTCTGCTGATGACGTGCAAAAACACAAACCAGATCCCGAGACCTTCGTAAAATGTGCGGAACTTATGGGTGTTGAACCACAACTTTGCCAGGTTTTTGAGGATGGCGATTTGGGAATTTCAGCAGCTAAAGAAGTTGGAATGTTTGTAACAGATGTACGCGAGCATATTGTTTATGGCGATTGGGCAATGACCACAAACAAATAAAACGAACGGTATGACTCATTTTTTACTGGCTTTAAAAACAGTAGCTCCCCTATTTCTTATTATTCTTACAGGGATTCTGTTTTCACGTACCAAAGTTAGTTCAGAGAAATGGATCGACATACTCAATAAATATGCTTTATACATTGGATTCCCGGCACTTGTTGTGGCATCGCTGATGCACCTGGAGGTTGGCCAGCAGTCCTTCTCGCAATTAATAATATTCAACTCTGCTTACATCATAATCTGTCTTACCCTGGCATTTCCGGTTGGTAAAATCTTTCACTTTCCGTTAAAAACGCGTCGTACGCTGTTCCTGATTCTGCCTTTTGGAAACATCGCTTATTTGGGAATTCCGGTATTGCAAAATGCGTTGGGAGAAGCAATACTTCCGGTTGCAGCAATTATTTCGGCTATATTTGTTTTTTGGCTGCTCACCCTGGCACTCATCGTTATTGAAATAAGTGGAGAGGAAAAATTACAAATAAAAACTTTGTTTTTAAACCTCATCAAAAATCCCTTACTGCTTTCAGTTTTTGTGGGACTAATTCTTGTTGTATTTCGGATTAAATTGCCAGAATTTGTATCTGATACCATCCAGCTATTTGCCGATTCTGTTACTGCAGTGGTTTTATTCTCCCTCGGTATATTCTTAGGAATGCAAAAAATCGGAAAATTAAGTGAATGGTACACGGTATTTGGCTTTGTCGTTTTAACAATGATCGTATTGCCACTTGCCTACTACCAGGCATTAAGATTCACAAACTTTTCGCCATCATTTTTAAACGCCTCTGTGATTGACGCTGCAATGCCGCTGGGGGTTACACCATACGCCATTTCATTGCAATACCAGCTGGATACCAAACTCGCTGCCCGAATTGTTGTCCTGGGCACCTTCCTTTCCATATTTATTATTCCGCTTTGGATGGTTTGGTTGGCTTAACCATTGATTGACGAAGTAACCTTACTTAGTCAGGTATCTTATCGCTTGCTCCATGAAAAATCAATTTGTTGATTGTTCACCTCATTCTCATTATGGCACACTCTCCAATCCTCTTTGTCAACATAAATCTTTTTTGTAACTTCCTCACAATTAAGGACGCAAGCTTTCTTCGAATAAAAAGGCTAAATATGAAAAGATATTTATCTGCACTTGTTCTTCTTACACTGCTAATTGGATGTAGCAAAGTAGATCAAACCAATTGTTTGATCGAAAATATAGAATTACACATCGCGGAATGTCTGACAGACAGTACAATTCTTATAAACATCAGCTCAAATAATGAGGTTGCGGATATTAATAGCCTAAGTGTTTTTAATGGTGACGTGCCTCTTGGAGCATTTGATTTTAATGAATTACCTCTTGAAATTGAAGCAGTTAGTGATTTTGATAAAGATTCGAGCAGTTTTTCCGTTTGTGTAACAGAGCATCCCAATTGTTGCAAGGACTTCATGTTAGCGTTACCCAACTGCTCAAACCTGTCATGCACCATAACAGAACTTTCCGTTGATCCGGGAGAATGCACCGGCAATAACATGTATAATCTTTTTCTGAATTTCAGCTACGAGAATACGGGAAACGATTTCTTTAATGTGTTTGGACGTGAAGACAAATTGATTGGCACTTATAAACTTGCCGATCTGCCTATTAATATTGAAAATTTTGAAGCGAGCGGGAACGATTACGACTTTATAAAAGTGTGCATAAACGACAGGCCGGATTGTTGTAAAGTGGCCGAATTTTTAGCACCCAATTGTGCTGCTGAATGCACCATTACAGAACTTTCTGTTGATCGTGGAGAATGTATCAATGACAGTACCTACAGTATCACTATAAATTTTACCTATTCAAATCCGGGAAATGATTTTTTTGAGGTATTTGGACGAGACAACAAGTATTACGGATATTTCAATTTATCCGAATTGCCGGTTACGATAAATGAATTCAGAAAAAGCGACAATGAATTTGACCTGGTGAAAGTTTGCATAAACGACAATGAAAACTGCTGTAAGTTAAAAGAAATTGAATCACCTAATTGTAACGATTAGGCTAAAAATTCAAACACTAATTCGTCCAGCTTTCCAATAAAAACCAACTTGCTTTCATGCGAATTCACTATTAAATCCCCTTCTACCAGTTCAAAACGTCCGCCAACTCCCTGCAAAATATATTCAAAAGGCTCGTTCTGAAAGCACACCACTCCTTTGCATCGGTAAATTTTACTTTTATAAATATCGAGTGTATACTCCAGCCAATAAAGGAAATCAGCTCGTTTTAGCGGTGCTGAAAAAGAAAGTGTTTTGGTTTGCACCAACGCATGATTGCTTTTGAACGAAAGAAAAGAAAATGCGTTGAATGAATGCTGTTTCAGGTGTTTCAGGTGAAGTTCTTTTGCTTCTCCATAACTTGTTGACCGGATTTTTGCCAACGGAGCCAGTTCATTCATTTTTGTTCTATACTTCTCCTTCTCCTTTTCATCCAGTTTTTCGGTTTTATTCAGCAGAATGAGGTCGGCAATAGTTAACTGCTTATAGGCCATCTCCTCTTCCGTGAGATTTTCGAAATTTAAAGCATCAACCAAACAAATAGCGCCGTTGTATTCGTAGAGTTCTTTCAGGTCGTCGTCAGCAAAAAAAGGTTGAATTACAGGTGCAGGATCGGCAATCCCCGTTGTTTCTATTAACAAATGATCCACATTCGGGAAACGCTCGGCCAATTCTTTTAGCACCAACTCGTACTCATCAGAAGTGGTACAGCAAATACACCCTTGTTTCAACTCGAACATCTGGCTGGCATCAACACCTTTTATCAATTTTGTATCGATAGAAACAGCACCAAATTCGTTTTCTACCAAGGCAAACTGTATATCTGGATTTGATCTCAGCAGGAAGTTGATAAAAGTAGTCTTCCCGGCTCCCAAAAAGCCGGTTATAATGGTTACTGGTATTTTATTTTGATATTCCAATCGACTTTTCTATTTGAAAATATTCAATCTTCTCCCTTCGGGCACTCCCCTCAGAGAGGGGAGATAATTCTTCTCTGAAACTGTTTTTTACTCGTGGTTCGAAACTTGTAACTTGAAACTTGTAGCTTGTGACTAACTATAACACTCCAAACAAATTCAAAATTACAATTACCATTGCGAGGATTAATACATAACGTACGTATTTAGCTCCACCTTTTACGGTAAAGTTGGCACCCAGCCATGCCCCGAACATGTTTCCGGCAGCCAGTATTAAACCCGCAACAATATCAACTTGTTTATTATAAATAAATATCCCGAGTGAAAATACAGTGTAAATTAAAACAATAAAAACCTTTATTGCATTGGCGCGCACCAGATTATGGCCACAGCCTAAAACCAATCCAGCCAACAGAAAAAATCCTACACCCATCTGAATAAATCCGCCGAATAAACCTATTGCAAAGAAAATGAAGTATTGTAATGGCGACGGTTTGGGATTAACTTTCCCAACCTTGTCGGTAATCCAGACCTCAGGTTTTAAAACGACCAACAACAATAAAACCACCATTAGTCCGGCAATGATATTTTTAAGAAGATTCGGATCAATTTCAACAGCAAACAGTGCCCCGATGATCGATCCGGCAATGGCAGGAATTGCCAACCGGTAGTCCTTCGTATAATCAAGCACATACTTTTGTTTGAATGTTTTTACCGCAATAACATTTTGAAGTAAAATGGCAATTCGATTCGTGCCATTGGCAATATTGGCCGGCAAACCGATAAACATCAACAAAGGTATAGTTAGCATGGAGCCGCCCCCAGCAGTGGTATTAATAAAACCAGCGGCAATTCCGGTTCCTGTGAGTGCCAGGATCATGTACCATTCCATATCCATTGTTTGAAGTTATAGTTAAAGAAAATAAAAACATAAAAAAAGCCCGAAAATAATTCCGGGCTTTCTATGTTTTAACCTTAAGTTCTTAATTAGTAGGCAAACAACGGGAAGTCTTTCATCAGTTGATGTACTTTTTCGCCAACTGCTTTAATGTATGCTTCGTCGTGAATGTTTGCAATCGAGTCGTCGATGAGCTGAACGATCTCCGGCATCAAATCTTCTTTTACTCCACGGGTTGTAATAGCCGGTGTACCTACACGCAAACCTGAAGTTTGGAACGGTGAACGGCTATCAAAAGGAACCATATTTTTGTTAATGGTAATCTCAGCGTTTACAATTGTATTTTCAACCACTTTCCCGGTGATCTCAGGGTATTTTGTACGCAAATCGATCAACATCGAGTGGTTATCAGTACCTCCTGAAATTACTTTGTAACCCAGATCAACAAAAGACTGTGCCATAACAGCAGCATTCTTTTTCACTTGTGCCTGGTATTCTTTGTATTCAGGTTCCAGTGCCTCGCCAAATGCAACAGCTTTTGCAGCAATTACGTGCTCAAGCGGTCCACCTTGCTGACCAGGAAATACAGCTGAATCCAACAATGAAGACATTTTACGAACCACTCCTTTTGGCGTTGTAATACCCCATGGATTTTCAAAATCTTTACCAATCAGGATAATACCACCACGAGGTCCTCGCAGTGTTTTATGGGTTGTAGATGTTACAACGTGCGCATATTTAACAGGATTGTCAAGCAAACCGGCAGCGATTAAACCTGCAGGATGAGCCATGTCAACCATAAACAATGCACCAACTTTATCAGCAATTTCGCGCATGCGTTTGTAATCCCACTCGCGGCTGTATGCCGATGCACCACCGATAATCAACTTTGGTTTGTGCTCAATGGCCAGCTTTTCCATCTCATCGTAATCAACCATACCGGTATCTTCCTTAACCTTGTAGGCAACCGGATTGTAAAGAATACCCGATGAATTTACATGCGAACCATGCGAAAGGTGACCGCCATGCGAAAGGTCGAGTCCGAGGAAAGTATCACCCGGCTTAAGAATAACACTCAACACAGCAGCATTGGCTTGTGCACCCGAGTGTGGCTGAACATTGGCCCACTCAGCACCGTACAATTCTTTAATACGGTCGATGGCCAGTTGCTCGGTCATGTCAACAAACTGACAACCACCATAATATCTTTTTCCGGGATAACCTTCAGCGTACTTGTTGGTCATTACCGAACCCATTGCCTCCATAACCTGCTCACTTACAAAGTTCTCTGAAGCAATCAGCTCAATTCCGCCCAACTGACGTTCGTGTTCCTTCTTGATAATATCAAAAACCAAAGTATCTCTCTTCATCTTGTAACTGAATTAATTTAATGAAAGCGCAAAGTTAATACATTTTAATTCAGCCTTTTGATGATATTGCATAGAATTTGGGAGATTTTTTAAAGAATTAAACTGAAACTATCAGAACATTACAAGATAATCGCCTATAGCGATATATTAATCCAAAATATCTCCGGACTGATTACATAGAGTTGAACTTTTGACTTTTGCCTTAAAATTGAAAAGCTGCCTACGACGACTATTCACTAATACTATAATCATAGTTCTTACATGATGTTGTTTATTTTATAATTCTGATAATCAATTTTTTGTGAAAAGTAAATTAATCCTCTCACTCTATTTCAAGTCAAAAGCTACAAATAAAAATTCAGTTAAAGATTTTCTAAGAATATTAACAATATAAAAAGCATTTGGACTAGACAAAATGAACAGAATTAAATTGATTTTAGACTTACTCTTATTGGTTGTTATGTTGTTATTAATGGATCCCCGTTCGTTTTACGGACTGGTATTTCATGAATGGGCAGGATTGCTAATCGGTTTGTTCTTTATTTTACACAAAGCACTGAACTGGAGCTGGATAAAAAAAGTAACCATTTGCTTTTTTAAAAGTTCGCCGGGCAGAGCAAGGTTAAACTATGTTTTGGACGTACTTCTATTGGCAGGTATGCTTTTAATGATACTAAGTGGAGTTGCCATTGCGCGCACTATAGATTTCTCATGGCTGAAACTGGGAGGTTCCGGAATGTTTTGGAGGGTAATGCACATCAGTTCCTCTTTCATTTCTCTGACGCTTTTCGGAATCCATCTGGGGCTTCACTGGAAATGGGTACAACTACGTTTTAGATCAAAAAAAACAGTATCATGAGCAAAAAAATTATAACCGGAATCATATCGCTGGTAATTGTTATTGCCGCAATAAATGGCTTATCACGCTTGAGATTTATTGAACGTAGCGCCATGATCTTTAAAACAAACAGTGAGCAAAACGCTCGTCGCGGTCGTTTTGAAAGAGGGAATCGCGGGGGCAGAGATTTCAGACCACGACAGGAAGATTTTAGACAAAGAGAACGTTCAGGTATTGAAAACCTTCCAGATAGTGTTCAACAAGCAGTTATTGCCGAAAGAGACACCAGCACTGACAATAACAGTTTCAGAGATCGTCAGGCAAGAACCTTTTCGGGAGACAGAAATGATTTCAGCAACAGGCGCCCCGAAAATCGCGGCAGAAGAGGTCATGATTTCAGGAGAGGTAACAACATTCGACTGGGCAATGTTAGCTGGTTTTTTATTGTTTTTGCAGGATTCGCGGTATTTACCATTTACATTGACTTATTGGCAAAGTGGATAAAACGAAGAATTAAAAATAATTCTCCGAGTTGAATGCCTATGGCAGAACCAAGAGGTATTATGCCAACTTTATTCCAATACTTTCAATTTCATAAACAAGCCAGAACGACGGTTAAAAAACAATATCACCTTTCTTTACAGGCTGGATATTGCTGACCAACAAGATAGTAGCTTGTTATAATAAATCATACTATATTCTGGCAAAATACCGGAACTAAATCTGTCTTCATCTGGTATAATAATACAGTGCATTTTCAGGGTTACCAACAATCGTTTTTATATTTCATCAAAAACATTAAATTTATGTGTTAATGTAAGGTGTGGCAAATGACCTAATTTTATATAAATTCCGACTATTGATTCAACAACTCGTTCAACTATAATACATTTACATAAAATAAAAACCATGCATAATCAGATGAACAAATTAAGATTCCCCCTGATGGTTGTTCTTATTGGACTTATTTTCGGGCTTTTAAATTCCTGTGCCGAAAAGCCGGCAAAAAACAACGATAAAAAACCAGGCATTGCTGTTTTGCTGGTTGATACCGACCGTAAGATGGGACAAATCAGCGAAAATATTTACGGCCAGTTTCTCGAACACATCAATCACTCAGTAGTTGACGGCTTGTATGCAGAGCAGGTTCGCGGACAGGGTTTTGAAGGGAATGATTTTGAAGAATACTGGGAAACGTTTTCAGAAAACGGTAATGTGGCGATTGAAAACGTGACTTTCAAGAATGGAGAGAAAAGTGTTCGGATTAACGTTAACGATGAAACTGCCGGGATCAGGCAAGGACGTTTTTTTATCCAAAAAGGATCCGTATATAATGGTTCGGTGTGGCTAAAACCGGAAGAAGGTTCTGTTTCGGTATCCTTAATAATAAGCGATTCGGAAGGTGGGAATATCACGGAACAAAAACTGGAAACTTCAGGTAACGACTGGCAGGAAGTGCCTTATAGTTTTACTTCAGACAAAACAGACACAATGGCTACCATTGAAATAGCTGCATCCGGCAACGGTTCTGTTTTGTGTGATTTCATTTCACTGATGTTACAAGATGCCCGTGAAAATGGTATGCTGCGCTCCGATTTGTTTAATGCCCTTGACAATTTAAAACCCACTTTTATTCGTTGGCCGGGTGGTTCTTATGCCTCCGTTTATAAATGGAAAGATGGCATTGGACCGCAGGTTTCCAGAAAATACCATCCGAACGAAATATGGGGAGGATATTCCGATTATTACGGGTTTGGTACAGAAGAATTTATGAGTCTTTGTCAAAAACTTGGAACAGATCCTATGTTAGTGCTTCCGGCAACAACAACCGATCCTGAAGCGCTACAATACGCTATCGACTGGGTGCATTACCTGCTCGACCCGGCAACTACTGAATGGGGCAAACTGCGGGCTGCTAACGGCCATCCGGAACCTTACGACGTGCCTTATATTCAAATCGACAATGAGCCAATGAACCACGGACTCTCGCCCGACGAGTACGCAGAAATAGTAAATGTTTACGGAAGCAGGATACGAGAAATTGCCCCGGATGTAAAAATTGTAGCCTGTGGGCAGAAACGTTCAAACGATATGAACTGGAGTGAAAAAGTCGTTGATATTGCCGGCGAAAATTTTGATATCCTCGGATGCCACAACTATGAATACGAATCGGACAAATACAAAACCGGTGTACGGAGAATTGAGGAATACCTGGTAAAACTGAGAAATTACATTTTAAAATCTGCTCATCCCGATATAAAAATTGGAATACTTGAATGGAACGTCAGCAGAACTTACGACTGGCGTGCAGGAATGCATGCAGCAGGGAGTCTGATCAGTTACGAGAAACTCGGACCGGAATTGGAATTCAGCTGTCCGGCATTGCTGATGCGGAATACCAGCGACGATCCAACATGGACAGCCTGGATTTACCATGATCATGTTTCCTGGTTTCCGGGAGGTGGTTATGTGGTTGAAGATCTCTTCCGCAAACATTATGCTGAAATACAGTTTGCATCCACCTCCGGCACTTTTGCAGAAGTGGAAGATCCGTTCAAAAATTTCATCGATGGTATTTCGCAGTTTAAACCAACAGATTGGCGGCCGGGTACAGTTGACGCAATTGCCACAGGAAGCGCTGACGGAAAAAGAATCATTATAAAAACTGTCAATTACGAAGGAATTGAAAATACTTTGATTACGCGTATCCAGGGCTCAAAAGTTCCCGAAAATGCTACTGTTAAAACTTATACCATCCAGGCAGATAAATTCGAAAAAGCATCGTTGGATGAGCCAAATAAGTTTAAAACGGTGGAATCGTCCTTGCCATTTGAGAATGATTTAAAAATAACACTGATGCCTTATTCTGTTATGGTACTGGAAATCGTTGGAAATTAGATCGTGATTCTACGTAATTTTAGTGGCGAGTTTAGTATCAGCGGTGAACTAGAGCCAAAGTCTAATCATGGTTTTGCCTTAATATCGCTACTAAAAATTGTTACAAGCGAATTACACTAAATAAAGCAACCAGACTTTTTCCTGATAACTTAGCCCAATGTTGGCAAGAAGTATTATTTTCGACTTTCGTAGGTAGTCCCCAATTGCAACGAACTATAAAAGAAGGATAATAACAATAAATCGCAATCGATGAATAAACAAAACTTACTTCTAATTTTACTTGTATTTTCTTCATTAGGCTTTGTAAAAGCCCAGGACATTTTTATTGGAAATACGCAAAATCGTAATTTCACCAGCTTAAACGGCAAATGGGAATATGTTTTAGATCCTTACAAAACCGGGCAGATAGGTTTTATGCCTGTGTATAGAAATGCCGTAGCACGCGATAAAACAGACCGTGTTGAATACACTTTTAGTAAGGCACAGACATTGTGGGTACCCGGAAGCTGGAATACACAAGAGCCGGAACTTACTTATTATGAAGGTAACATCTGGTACCGGAAAACTTTCGACAAAGAAGACCTTTCAGAAAATAAACGTTATTTCGTGAATGTTGGCGCTGCCAATTATATTGCAACTGTAACGTTTAACGGGAGACGTGTTGGGATTCACGAGGGAGGTTTTACTCCGTTCAGTTTCGAAATAACCGATTTAATAAAAGAAAAGGATAATTTTCTAATCATCGGAATTAACGGTAGCCGAAGCCCCGAATATATTCCGTCAGAAGTAACCGATTGGTTCAATCATGGAGGAATTACCCGCGATGTAAAACTTATTGAGGTTCCCAAAACCTTTATCACCAACTATTTTATTTCGCTTGATAAAACTACCCTTGATTCAAAAACAAAACGTCTCAACGGAAAGCTGGAATTAACAGGTAACAATTTGCCCGAAAGCGCCAGGATTTTTATTCCTGAGC
>DASQBW010000171.1:0-4763 GCA_035635015.1 Draconibacterium sp.
CATTAATGCAACAGGAAGTAGAAAAAAACCGTGTTCAACTGCATAAAACAGAACGTTTAAAAACCGAGTTGGAGAACATCAACTTAAACAAAAAGTTTGATAAAGTTGAATTTGGCAGCCTGGTTTCGAACGGCAAAACCCTGTATTTTATTTCAACAGCAATGGGTAAAATAGAGGTAGATGGAAAAAGCTGTTATTGTATTTCGCTGGCTTCTCCTATTGGGAAAGCACTGCATAACAAATCCGTTGGCGACAAAGTTGAATTTATGGGTAGAACCATTGAAATACAAGCACTGGAATAGATCGAATACAGAAACGCCAATTTGAAAGTTATATCATGACATTCTTTACCGATAAAAATTTTAAAAATCAGGATTATTCAGCAAACGTTCTGGAACAAGCCGAATACGAAAACTGTAATTTTAAAGACTGTATTTTCTCCGGCGCCAATCTCAACAACTTTAATTTTGAAGACTGCACCTTTGAAAACTGCGATTTCAGCAACACTAAAATTACCAATACCGCATTTAAAAATGTGGGATTTAAAAACTGCAAACTCATCGGTTTACAATTTGACGAATGTAATCCTTTTTTGCTCGAATTCAGTTTCGAAAGCTGTATACTCAATTACGCTTCGTTTTACCAGCTAAAAATTAAAGGAACACAATTTAACCGCTGTACCATGCATGAGGTCGATTTTAACCAGACCGATCTTACCAAAGCGGTATTTTCGGAATGCGATCTTGCCGGTGCAATTTTTAGTTTGGCCAACCTGGAAAATGCCGACCTGCGAAACTCCGTTAACCTGATGCTCGACCCGGAACAAAACCAGCTGTCCGGAGCACATTTTTCACTCGATATGTTGCCCGGGCTACTCGGTAAATACAATATTAAAGTTGATTAGAATAAACAAAAGAAGATCAAACTCGGAATGAACTTACAACTTCTTTAATCCTTAATCAATAATCCACTCGCCTGGTTTAATTTAGTCGGTCTTCCCTCGCAATGATGGACGTAGCAAAGTAATCTATTTTTTGCACCTGGCTTTAGCCCGGTGTACAACAACAAAAAAGGCACGGAAAACTCCATGCCTTATATCCTTCTCTCTAAATAAAGATCTACTTTTTTACCGAATGCAGGCCGCACTCTTTTCCCGAGCCCTGCTCCCACCACCAGCGTCCGGCACGGAAATCTTCACCGGGTTGAATGGCACGTGTACATGGCTGGCATCCTATACTTACAAATCCTTTGTCGTGCAAAACATTGTAAGGCACATTGAATTTTTTCACCCAGTCGATGGTTTCTTCCAGGCTCCATTCCATTAGCGGATTAAATTTTACAATGTCGTTACCGGCATCGAACTCAAAAAATTTCATGTCGCTGCGGTTATCCGACTGAGAAGCACGTAAGCCGGTAATCCAAATGTCATTCCCTTTCAGAGCTCTTTTTAACGGAATTACTTTGCGTATATAGCAACACTCTTTACGGTTTTCCAACGATTCGTAAAAGCTAAATGGGCCTTTTTCTTCGAGCATTTTTTCCACCTCTTCAGCCGGCGGAAAGTATGCTTTTATCGTCTTGTTGTATTTTTCAAGTGTGCTGCGGTACACCTTGTACGTTTCAGGAAACAGACGGCCGGTATCGAGCGTAACCACTTTTACGGGCAGGTCGTTTTTGAAGATAATATCAGTAATCACCTGATCTTCGTAACCAAAACTGGTTGTAAAAACCACTTTCCCCGGATGTGCTTCAACCAGATATTGTAATTTTTCTACAATCGATTTCTCTTCTAGTTGAATGTTATACTTGTTTGTTAATTCTTGCATTTTCATGTAATTATATTTTAACACAAAGTCTTATTAAAGAAACACAAAGCTACACAAAGTTGTTTCTCATTCACTCAATAACTCACTCACTTTACCATCCTTCTGCCTTTTTACTTTTAACATCTTCTTGGTTCTATCCTACTCCACATACAAAACCAAACCCTTCAAATACTCACTTTCGGGGTGGTAAATATTCACCGGATGATCAACCGGCTGACTCATTTGATGCAGAATTCGCACGTTTCGGCCGGCAATGGCTGCTGCTGAAAAAACAGCTTCCCTGAATTTCTCTTTCGACACCACCTGCGAACACGAAAAAGTAAACAAAATTCCGCCTTTACGAATTTGCTCGAAAGCGCGTGTATTAATTCGTTTGTAACCTTTTAATGCCTGTGGCAATGTTTTGCGGTGTTTCGCAAATGCCGGTGGATCAAGAATGATCAGGTCGTATTTATCCTGAATGTCTTTCAGGTATTCGAAACCATCAATCACTGTTGATTTATGACGTTTATCGCCCGGGAAATTCAGTTCCACATTCTCATCAGTCAGGTCGATAGCTTTTGCCGATGCATCAACCGAGTGCACCGATTTGGCACCTCCCTGCATGGCATAAAACGAAAAACCACCGGTGTAACAAAACATATTCAGTACATCGCGGCCTTTCGAGAAATCCTGCACCAATTTTCGGTTTTCGCGCTGGTCGACAAAAAATCCGGTTTTCTGTCCTTTTTCCCAATCCACTTTAAAATGCAGGCCGTATTCCAGTACTTCATTCTCCGATTCCGAACCAAACAGGTAACCGTCCTCCGATTTTACATCGGCTTTAAACGGCAGTGTTTTTTCACTTTTATTGTAAACAGCTTTTAGTTGGTCGCCCATCACTTCCTGCAAGGCTTTCACCAGCTCTTCGCGAATCAGGCACATACCGATGGAGTGCATTTGCATTACCGCTGTTCCGTTGTAAAAATCAACTATCAGTCCCGGCATTCCGTCCCCTTCAGCATGAATCAGACGAAAGACATTGGTTTCCAAATTATTTTCAAACCCCATCTTTTTACGCAAATTCCAGGCACTTTCTATTTTACTTTTCCAGAAATCGTAATCTGGTTCAACTTCTTGAAACGAGACAATACGTATAGCAATTGATCCCACCTGATAGTGGCCAATTCCCAAAAACTGGTCTTTGTTTGAATACACTTTTACCAGATCGCCCTCGGCGGGTGTGCCGTACATTTTTTTTATGGCTCCCGAAAATACCCAGAGGTGAAAACGCAGTACCGACTGGTCTTTACCCGACTTTAATACAACTTTGACAAACTCTTTTGTCATCTCTAATTTTTTGAAAAGTTTTCGAAAATTTCCAATGCAGCCCACGCGTCGGTAGCAGCATAATATTGTTGCGCTTCGGTTAATTTGCTTGCTTCCCAATTGGTCAACTGCTGTCCTTTTGAGATACGGAAACCACAAGCAATAGCCGTTAACTTTTTCAGACTAAAATTCTGAATACCCATCTCTTTAGCTTCGTCTTGCAACTCTACAAAACCACCCGGTTTAAAAGGAACAAATTCCTGCAGGCCTTTAATATCGTCGCGAATTGCAACTCCGGGTTTTATCACCTTTTCATTGGCAAGCAATTCCACAATTTCGCGTGGTAAACCAATGCGGTTAATGCGGAATAAAAAAGCCTTGTTTTTGGTAGACAATTGCAGCAAGGCTACTTTATTTATCACACCTTTTTTAAACGAAGGTTTTGTTTCGGTATCAAAACCAATTATGTTGGCACCATTCAGCTCTTTTAGAGCGTATTTTACCTGTTGCAATGAATCGACTAATACAATCTGACCTTCAAAACGTTTCAAAGGCAGGTCAGTCAATTCTTCGTTTGATATTTTTTCTTTAAACATTTATTCCTCTTCTTGGTCGGTTCCCCAAAATTTATCCAGCCATTCCGGATTTCCTTTTCCGGGAACAACTTCTCTATTATCACTTTTTTCAGAAAAATCAGTGTTGCTGTAAACAAGCATGTGCACGGCACGCATTACATTTACCAGTTGTTGCCCCCAGAATTCCTCGAAATGGTAAATACACTCCGAAAGTGCATCGTTCATTACTTCTTCGTTACCAATGCTGTAGTTGGTAATACAATCTTTCAAATCCTGGTAAATATCCATCAGATTTTCGGAAATACTGGCGCGTACCGTTTCTTCTCCAAACTGAATATTAGGGTCGAAAACCTCGTAAAAACCATCGTGCTCTCCTAAAAGTTGCAACCATTTCTGGTGGATTATATTGTAATCGAGCTCACTAACAAATTTCTCCAGTTCTTCCTCCATTACCATCTCAATCTTCTCAACAACCGAAGCTTTCAGGTAAAGTAAAGGCAATAACTTTTGCAACTTGGCAAGGTTCTCTTCAGCAGTGAGATGCGACACATTTTCGATGGTAGAACAGTACTCGTTAGCCACTGTTACAAATTCAACTACATTTTTTGAATATACGATCTGATCCATACCCACTTAAAATTTCCCTAATAAAAAACTGCTGCAAAAGTAGTAAAGATTTTTAAGACAGGAGAAAAGAGTTGAATTGGTAAAATAGTGAATAAGGAATTGATTGAATGAGGAAGAACTTTGTGGTTTAATTTTTCATTGTATCAAGTGAGAAATTGCGAACTGAGACTATAAACTGAGAACTGCGACTTTTGCCTTTTGCCTTCTACTCTGTTTACTTCCATTCCAGCAATCCGTCAACGCGGTAAATTATCTTTTTATTATCGAGCAACCACTTAACTATTTCGCGCATTTTTTGCTGATCGCCCTCAAGTTTTAACAAAAGGTTTTCGTAGGTACTCGGATTTTCAAGCAGCTTTTTTACGCGTTTGCTAACGGTACCGAATTCATAGTCGCTCAACGCTATTCGTTGTTTATCCTTACAGAT
>DASQBW010000172.1:0-2780 GCA_035635015.1 Draconibacterium sp.
CGAATTTAATTTGGGTTACGGCCAATTGGAGGAAAAGGTAAAAGAAAAAGGAGATGCGAATCTTAACAATATTCGTGAGGCGGTTATCGAAATCCGCTCATCAAAATTACCCGATGTAAAGGAGTTGGGTAATGCCGGCAGTTTTTTTAAAAACCCGGTAGTGGATGTAACGCTGGCGGAACAGATAAAATCAAAATATCCTGAAATCCCTTTTTATCCGGGAGGTGAAGGAAAAATAAAGCTGGCAGCTGGCTGGCTCATCGAGCAGGCCGGCTGGAAAGGCAAACGAATTAATAACGCAGGAGTTCACGAAAAACAAGCTCTGGTTTTGGTAAATTATGGTGGGGCCACCGGCAAAGAAATTTACAAGCTTTCCGAAGAAATTTGTGAATCTGTGGAAGAGAAGTTTGGCGTTGCGTTAGAGCGTGAGGTGAATTGTATTTAAAAAATAGAAGAGATACTAATACTAAAAAATCCCGGCGTCCACTCCGGGATTTTATTCTTTGTTTGATGTTGTGACCTAATTTATTAGGCGGATTTGTACCTGCAAAAGTAGTCTTCTTTCCAAAAATCAAAATGACCTTTGTCATGCAGTAGAATTCAAAATTCAAAGTAAAGGAAACCAATCTCCGATTTTATTGTTCTTCTCAAACAAGTCAGATTTGAATAACGATCAGGTCGATATAAGCTTTTGGAAAACAATTATTTTGATTATGCCACATACAAATGCGCTGATAAATGCCACATCGCCATATCTATTACAACATGCCCATAATCCTGTAAACTGGCAGCCTTGGAGCAGGGAACTTATTGCACAGGCAAAAGCTGAAGACAAACTTATTTTAGTAAGTATTGGTTATGCCGCATGCCACTGGTGCCATGTAATGGAACACGAGAGTTTTGAGGATGAAAAGGTGGCTGTAGTAATGAATGAGAATTTTGTCTGCATTAAAGTTGACCGTGAAGAACGCCCCGATGTTGACCATTACTACATGAGTGCAGTGCAATTAATGGGGCAGCAAGGAGGCTGGCCACTCAATGTAATTGCTTTGCCCGATGGCCGCCCGATTTGGGGAGGTACTTATTTCCACAAAGAGATATGGGTAAAGAATCTTAAAACAGTGGCAGCATTTTGTAAGGAGAAAAGAAGTGAGGCCAAAGAATATGCCACCCGGTTGCAACATGGAATTAAGCAGGTTTCGTTAATGCCTGAGGTGGAAACTGAGGTTTCAGCAAGCAAAGAATTACTGCAGCGGGCGGTTGCTGGCTGGAAAAAATATTTCGATTACGAAGAAGGAGGAAGAACCGGAGCTCCTAAATTCCCGATGCCGGTTAATCTTGATTTTCTGCTTTATTATGGTTTTATGAATACTGATGAGGCTGTGCTGAGCTTTGTTGAAACGACCTTGCTGAAAATGGCTCGTGGTGGAATTTACGATCAGGTTGGTGGCGGCTTTGCGCGCTACTCGGTTGACGAGAAATGGAAAGTGCCGCATTTCGAGAAAATGTTGTACGATAACGCGCAGTTGATCAGTATATATTCAAAAGCATTTCAGCATTTTAAAAACGAGGAGTTTAATACAGTTGTTTACGAAACCATCGCTTTTATTGAAAGGGAATTGATGGATGAAAGTGGCGCTTTCTATTCGTCGTTAGATGCCGATAGCGAAGGCGAAGAAGGAAAGTTTTATGTGTGGAGAAAAGATGAGCTGTTGGAAGTTTTAGGAGATGAGTATGACTTGTTTGCCGAATACTACAATGTAAATAGTAAGGGATTTTGGGAACACAATAATTATATTCTGCTTCGTGATCGTTCAAATGAAGAATTTGCCGGGAAACATGGACTGAGTTTGCATCAATTGCAAATAAAAGTTGGCAAATGGAAGTATGCCTTGTTAAAAGCACGAAGCAAACGAGTGCGCCCCGGCTTGGATGACAAAACACTTACCTCGTGGAATGCTCTGGTATTAAAAGGGCTGGCTGATGCCTACAATGCTTTCGGTAATGAGGACTTTTTGAGCCTGGCGATTAAAAATGCTGAGCTCATCGAAAATAGCCTGATTAATGAAGAGGGGCAGCTATTCCATAGCTGGAAAAACGGTAGCACCACCATCGATGCATTTCTGGAAGATTATGCTTTGTTGATGGATGCATTTCTTGCGCTTTTCGAGGTTTCTGCTGATGAAAAATGGCTGGCTTTAGCGGATAAAATGATGGAGCATGTTTTTACCCATTTTTACGATAAGCAAAAACAGCTTTTTTATTTTAATCGTTTCAATGTTAAAGCGGTAATCACCAATCATTTTCAAAAAGAGGATAATGTTATTCCGGCAGCTAACTCTGTAATGGCAAATAATCTTCATCGTTTGTTTTTAATACATGGCAAAGCCGAATATCTGGAAATGGCAAAGAAAATGTTACAATATATTACGCCTCATTTTACGAATTACCCGATGGCTTATGCCAACTGGGGAACTTTGATGTTAAAATTAGTGGAGCCTTATTTCGAAGTAGCTGTTTGTGGAATCAATTCACATATGCTGCTCAAAAAATTGAATAAAGGTTTTCATCCGCATGTGCTTTGGGCTTTCACTGAAAAGGAAAGTCAGATATCGCTGCTAAAAGATCGTTTTAACCACACCACAGATTTGATTTATGTTTGTAAAAACGGAGCTTGCGAGTTACCGGTTGAAGATGTAAAAGAAGCTGCTAAAAAGCTCCTGATTAAATGAAAAAGACGGAAGTTTTAATCGTTGGACAAGGGCTGGCAGGTACATTGC
>DASQBW010000173.1:0-2664 GCA_035635015.1 Draconibacterium sp.
AAACAAGTAGGATGAATTCAATTGGATTTAAATCTTGAGAATTAAACTTTGATAATGAGATATAATATATCCATATCAATTAAATTAAAACTTCTATAAATAATTATGGCGAATACATGGAAAGTTGGATCTAGGTGGAGCAGTTGGGGTAATCCAAATGCTTCAATAAAAGAGATTTTTATTCAAAACAACATATTTTTCGTAGGTGGAGAAAAAGCACGAAAAAGAGTAAAACAGATAAAAGTTGGCGACAGAATTGCACTAGCAGATGGAATTAAGGTTATTGCTGTTGGAGTTGTTGAGTCGGAAGCAAAAAGTCTTAGTAATTATAATATCGGAGAAAAGGTCGATCACGTTAAAACTGAAATAAAAGAGGATTTGGTGGATGGTTGGCCAATGGCTGTGAGAACAAGATTCTATCCATTAGAGCATGATGACCAATTTAACTATACATACAGAGAATTTATTAGGGTTGTCGATTTAAATTATATCTCTAAGATAGAGAATCTGGTTACGAAGTATTCAGAAGATGAATTTGATATCATACCTACTACAAGTAACATTAATGAAGTACTTAAATATAGGTATCAAGTGCCAGTATACCAGCGCCCTTACTCATGGAGTAAGGTTCAAATTGATAAGTTTATTATGGATATCTTCGATCGTTATTGGGGATATAATAGAGATGCACTACCAGAACCAATGTTTATCGGTACAATGCAACTATCGGCAAAACCCAAAAATGGATATATTGAGATTGTTGATGGACAACAACGATTGACAACGCTCTTGCTTCTTCTTTATGTTATCCGTCAGAAATATGAGAAAGATATTCCAATAGATTGGTTAATTACAAAAGTTAATAACGGAAGTCAGCAAGCTTTACTCAATGAGGTACTTAATGTCAATATTGATAGCCTTAATGAGAAAACAACCAACATCTATGAGCAAAACACTATTACAATTAAATATCTAATTGAAAGATATACGGAAGATGAATCAGACAGTCTGTTTGAGCAGGAGTTTGACATTGATGGTTTTATTAAATTCCTTTTTAGGAAAATCATCTTTGTTCAAATTAAAATAAAAGCTGGTCTTTCAAAAACATTACAAGTATTCGACACTATTAATACTACTGGTCTATCCTTAGCCGGGAGTGATATTTTTAAATTAAGGATGTATGAATATCTTAAAGAGGCAGATGGTGCATTTGATAGAATTAATGAAATCTATGAAAAAATTGAAAGATATAATAGCGGCGAGGTTAAGGAGACAGATATAAATGGGATACTATCCCTATATCAACAAGTTCTTATTTCTCGCTATGACTTGCCAAATGTTCTATACGATTATAATCATAACCGCTTTTTTGATGAGTTATTTAATAACATATTCGACATCGCTCAAAATAATAATTTCCGAAAAGCGAAGGAAGTTTCGTTGAATATTGAAGATATTAAAATCTTAATTGATGTGCGATTCCAATGGCGACAAGGTTATTATGTCGCTGAGAAATTGGCACAATGCCATACAGCTGAAGATTATTGTGCTAGTCACCAAATTGGGTGGTCAAGATACTCTAGATATTGGATTTTGCGATTTATGTTCATCCATCGTTTCCCTAATGATGCAGATAAATTACCAAGCTTCATGAGACAGGTTTCAAAGTACCTTTTTATTTATAGTATTGTGTTTGAGAAAACGGTCTATCATGCACACCGTACTATTAGACAGTTAATGAAAGAAATGTATAAATCGGATTCAACTGCGGAAGGTGTGATTGATTCTATTTCTAATGAGATTCAAAAAGATATTCCCAATAGGAGTTCTTCAAGAGATTCAATTATCAATGTGCTAAATAATGGTATTGCTTATTCAGCAAAAAAGAAAAACCTAGTTTGCAGACTTTCAGCAATGTTTGATGAAAGTAATATTGAATCATCCAGTATGGATGTGATTCAACCAATAATCAAGAAGCTTTATCATGATGCTTTGGACATTGAGCATGTTCACTCCACAGAGGATAACTCGTTAAATTTTGATGAAAAACTTCAGAACAGCATTGGGAACCTTGTTCTATTGGATTTTAGTACAAACCGTTCCTTGGGTAAGAAACCATTCTCGGAAAAAAGACCAGCTTATCAAAATAGTATAATTGGATCTGTTAAGAAAATCGCAAATGAGAATTTAGAATGGGGGGAAAAAGAGGCACTAATAAGAAAAGAGAAACAGATTGAACAAATAACACAATATCTATACGAAAGTTGATAGATATAAATACAGAAATAGCTCATGTCGAAAAGAGAATCTATTACACGATACAATCTGATAATAAATAAACTCAGGAAGCAACCTTCAACATTTGCGCAGATCTCAGATTACTTAAAACTTGAATCTGAAATTCAATCATATAATTTTAATATTTCAAAGCGTACATTTCAAAGGGACTTACAAGATATTCTTTCAATATTCAATATCGAAATAAAGTACAATTTCACGGATAAAGTTTATTTCATAAAATATGATGAGCGACCGGAGATTAGTGAAAGAGTATTAGAGGCATTTGATACATTCAATGCACTTAATATTTCTGATCGAATCTCGCGAAATATTTATTTCGAAAAGCGCAGACCGGCCGGAACAGAAAATCTATATGGTTTACTT
>DASQBW010000174.1:0-6305 GCA_035635015.1 Draconibacterium sp.
TAGCTTGTAAATCAATAATTTTTTAGTTTGTTTTTGATTATTTGTTTTAATTTTAAGCATAAACTAACACTATAAACGCTGACTTATGAAAACAAGATTCTTCTTTATTTTCTTACTGATCCCTTCTTTTGTGTTTGCTCAATCGGGTAAAGTTTTAAGTAATCTTACGCTGACAAGTGAAATTCTAAACGTAAAAAAGCACTATTCCATTTATCTTCCTCCTGATTATGAAACTTCAGAACGAAGCTATCCTGTACTTTATTTACTTCATGGCGGAGGTGAGGATCACCAGGGATGGGTGCAATTTGGAGAAGTAAAATACATTGCCGACAAAGCCATTAATGATGGTTCGGCTGCAGCTATGATCATTGTAATGCCCGATGCTGCCACACCTCAACGCGGTTACTTTAACTGGATTGACGGAGATTGGCTTTACGAAGATTTTTTCTTCGAAGAATTCATCCCGTATATTGAAACAACCTACCGGATAACACGGGAAAAACGATCGCGTGCCATATCAGGTTTGTCAATGGGGGGAGGTGGAACGTTTGTTTATGCGCTTCATCATCCTGAGATGTTTTCTTCGGCCTGTCCTTTAAGTGCTTCATCAAGAGTGCTAACCGTGGAAGCGATGAAAAACCGCCCGGGACGTTTTGGCTCCGTTGAAAATAAGCCGGAAGAAGAGATACAAGCTTATATTGACCGTTATTGCGTGCACCGAATGATTGAGAATATGCCTGAAGAACAAAAAAATGAAGTAAGGTGGTTTATTGATTGTGGCGATGATGACGGATTATCTGAAACAAATTGTATGTTGCATATTGCCATGGCTAAGAATGAGATTCCGCATGAATACCGTGTTCGGGACGGAGCGCATTCATGGGCCTACTGGAGGGATGTGTTACCTACGGTGCTTTCATATATTTCTGTAAGATTTCATTTTGATTAAAGAAAATTCGCGGGCAATATTGTTATCCCGATCCACCGGTTGGCAGAGAAGCCGTCGGTTTTGCTGATACTATTTTTCGTTTTGTCCTTCCTTCTGCGAGGCATGTTTTAATAACATCCCACAGACTCTTTCAACAGATTGCGCCTGTTTGCAGAGCCAACAGCGTAGACGGTATCGGGCGTATTTTGGATTGTAGGATCCAAAAAGCGGGTGCAGTATAAACACATGTGCTGCCGGTCGAATCCTTTCTGAGGATTCGATTTTAATAACAGCATAATATCCCAATCGAACCTTAATACCATCCGCGACGTTAATTAAAAAATAACAACGGACAATCACATCTTAAATTTAAATAATATGGCAAAGTACCTGGTTTGTGGAAATTACATTGGCGAAGGAGTAAAAGGATTAATGAGTGAGGGAGGATCAAACCGACGATCGGTAATTGAAAAATTAGTGACTTCGCTGGGCGGAAAAGTAGAGTGTGTGTATTACGCTTTTGGCGATTACGATATTTACGGCATATTCGATATGCCCGACAGTGCCGGGATGGCAGCTTTCTCGTTGCGGGCAGCAGCAAGCGGGCTTGTTACGGTGAACAGCGTGGCGCTGATAACACCCGAAGAAATTGATGAGGCGGCTAAAAGAACGGGAGAATACCGGGCACCGGGGGTTGACTGGTTGCCGTAACACGGGAATATTTTCTTATCGATTGTTTTTAGTCCTCCGGATACATTCCTTGTTAACAAAAGCTCAATTGTTCCTATTGCTACCTTGCTGTGGCGTTTGCGTATAACGTGCGGTAATAATGACAGGATGGTGAGCTATATTGTTTATTGTCTTGTTGAGGTATTTTAACTCTTAGCATTATTCTAAAGCCCCGGAATCGTATCGCATTGCCAGTGGCTCCGAAGTTAATCAGAGATGGTGAGAGAGTTGTACAGAGACTTGCTGCATAGTGCTGGGATTGAACATTATACGACATACATGGTTTTTATTTGAAATTACCACCTTATGAAACTAATTACTCGCATCCTTTCGCAGCCTTATTTGTATATCGTTATTGTGCTTATTGGTGTTTCGCTCAAATTTTACAAACTGGAACAACAGTTTTTCTGGGACGACGAAATTTGCACGGTGCTACATGCTTCGGGAACTCCAATGGCAGACTATGAGAAAGCGATTCCTGTAAACGAAGTTATTTCGAAAAAATATTTCGATGACCTGTTAAAATTGAACAGTCGCGATTTAAGTATTCCGGACCAGGTGTTGGGATTATCTAAAATGCCGCAGTTAACACCGGGGCATTATTACTATTTTATTTTTATGGATCGTATTTTTGGCGATGGTTATAAGACTTACCGATATTTTTCGGTTATCGTATTTTTACTGTCGGTGCTGTTTCTTTTTTTACTGACCCAAAAGTTATTTAACTCTAACCTCACGGCCTGGATTGTTATCAGCCTCTATGTTTTATCTCCCGCATTTCAGGTATATGCGCAGGAAGCCAGGTATTATTCGCTTTGGATGCTGGCCATTACTGCCATGCACTATCTGTTTATTGTGGTGGCTGAAAAAGAATCACTTAAATGGTGGTTGTTGTATATTGTTGTAGGTTTTTTAGCGGTACATACCACTATATTGTTTTATATCTCCTTGACAGTGCAATTTATTTATGCCTTTTTGTATTACCCCAAAATCCGGAAAGCCCTTGTTGTCAGCCAGCTGCTTATTTTTCTGAGTAGTGTTCCCTGGTTGATTTATATTTTTATTAATCGTGAGGATATTTCTTCCAATCTGGCATGGCACAGTATAGGCGACTGGGCTTCGCTCAATGTATTCGATCTACTGAATATTCATCTAAACAATTTTATGTTCACCTTTTTTAATCCTGTTTTTACCGACGGGCATCATTTGCTGGTTATAGTAGGTATGTGGATCTTCCGGCTTCTGATTCTTTCCGGAATTGTTTTCTTTTTTATAAAAGCCACATCAAAACAACGATGGTTTATCGGGCTAATGGCGTTTGCCGGAGTAATAGCACTTATTGGGCTCGATTTAATACGCTCAAGCGGAGCTTCAAACATGGAGCGTTATACACTTATGAATTCGCTGGGTTTATTGGTAATCATCGGTTTTGCTTTCCGAAAGGCGCTGAAAAGTGTGCCGCTTATAACCGGAATTGTTTTGCTTTTTGTTTTTAGTGTAGAGTTTATGCATTCGTTTAAAGCCGCCAACGATATAAGTTTCGGTAAACGTAACGATGCCTATTACCATGTGGAAGATGCCGAAGAAAAATTTTCGGGTGATGAGAATATCCTGATCATTAGTGATTTTGAACTTATCTTTCCGAAATGGTATACAATGTTTATGTCGCTTATGCTTCGTAGTAATAATGAGAATATTGATGTAATTTATGCCAAACCTGAATACCCCAATTTTAAAACCGATTATGCCCTCGATAATTATGATATAGTTTATGGCATGTACTTATCGGATAGCCTGAAACACCATCTACAACAGGATTTTCTACCCGAACAATTTGTACTTTCCGAGAAGCGTATTCTTTATGATTATCTTGATATTTCTGTTTACCAGATCAATAAGTGAGCTCATCAGCAGGGGGAAATAGGGAATAGGCTTGATTTGTAATCGTTCTGATAGTCAGTCGTGTTTGGGGATTTAAGCCCCGGATGTGGTGCAGGGCAAGTTTGAACAAATTGGCATAAACAATACTTATATAGTGGAAACCACCTTCGATTTTATTAATAAGGAGAAAGATTATGAAAGAGTCTGCTAAACCGTTTTCAGCCAAACGAATTCACCGCATAAAATGTCAGGGTTTTACAGCCTACACCGATAAAGAGATCTCCGAACTGGCCTTTGGCAACCGATTTCCCGTAATTATTTGTCTGGTTATGCTGGGGGTGGGTGTTGCTCTGGCTAATATTCCCCTGCTGTCGGCTTTGTTTGTGGTATCGGTACTGTCTATTGTGCTGCCCTACCATGTTTTCGATTACATTTATAATCATTGGCTGCGTCACCGAATGGGTAAGCCAAAGATGCCACCACGCTCGAATCAGTTAAAATTTGCGTGTTTTTTGGCCGCCGCCTGGACAGCTGTAAATATCTACCTTTTTGCCAATGGTATGATGACTGCCGGATATATTTCGGGAGCCAGCATGTTTTGTGTACCCCTGCTTTTAACCACCACCGATTACTGTATCCCTTCAAAGATTTACAACTTCTTACTTCGGATCAGGATTGAATAAAATGAGGAGCCTTTCGACCTTTTAGGTTTCAAAAACCTAGAAGGTTGAAAGGCTCTGCACAAATTCCAGCCAGTAACTACTCTCCTGATAGTCGTCGATTACAGTTTTGACATTTTTACAGTTAAAGGCGGTCATCGAGCGACTGAATTTCTGTTGCAGAAAGGTGATGCTTCCATCGATCAGTTCCTTTTTAAAACCTTTATCGCCAGGATCGAGCCCGGCTGCAGCGCGAATCCTTTCTCGTGGCGGGGAGGATCACAATTTTCCCCATAAACGTCCTGCCTTACGAAAGAGCTTTTTGGTGGCATCTTCCAGCTTTTTGTCAGCTTTGCGATAAGTTTTGCTTTGGTGAATCTTGTCAGCGGTTTCGTCTATCTTAGCTTCGGCTTTGTCAATCCAGCTTTCAGCATTTTTCTTTTCGGACGCGTTATCCTTTTCTGTACGCTTTTTGTTTTCTTCTTCCATGTTTAACCTCTTTCAATGTTTACTTCAAATGTAAGGAATAATGGTTACGATTACCACTCATTGCCACTTCTCAACTAGTCAGAAACAGCGAACTAGAGTGTTGGTATTGCAGGTATATCACCACCTCACCAGCTGCGCTGGTCCCCTCCTCCTGGCAGGAGGAGAATTAACTGCATTTCAATTCGGATCTGGTATGCTGTGTTTGGTTTGAAGCATGAAAATTTCCCTGCCTCACCGGAGGGGAGTCATAGGTGCCTTGTGGATGGGATGGATTGGTAAACCTTACGATTCGGTTCCAGACCTCACCTTCGGAAACCGCTTCACCGACCAGAGCATCAGTAGAATGGCAAACACCAGCAGTACAATCCCGGTGGCGTAGGTAGAACTAAACCCCAGCCATTCGTACAATTTAATTCCAATTACCGGGGCAAGCAATGCACGCAATCCGGTTAAAAACAGGTGCACACTTTGGTAATCGGCGGCTTCGTCGGGAGGGCAAAAGTAGCTGCTGCCAATACCCCATAAAATGGGCATGCTTCCCATAAACAAACCATTAAAGAAAATGGCCGCCAGCAGCATGTAATAAATTTTTATGCCATACACTTCGGTGTAGCCACTGTAATATTCGGTAAGAGCGGTAAACAAGATAAACAGCATGAGCGAGCCAAAAGTAATAATGGCAAAACGTCGTGGATCGCGTTTCCCGATCACTTTTCCGAAAAACGGCAGAAAGGCAATGGCAACAAGGTTAAACGCATTTTTATAGAAGGCCACACTCGAATAGTTTAAATGCAGGGCTCGCTCGTAAAAAATGGTAATTACGGCGTGCGTACTCATCCATGCAAAACCGTAAATCATAAAACCCATTTCGAGGTGCCGGAAAGCTTTGTTGTGTTTCAGAATCTGAAAAATTCGCAGAAACGATTGATGCAGCGACTTCCACAAGGGTGTAGTGATGATTTCTTTCTTTTGAACGAATTTTATTTTGGTGAGCTGGAAAACAGAAACCATCGCCAGAATACCTACAATGGGGTAGAATACTTTGTAGGAATTGGGATTAATGTCGAGCAATAATCCGGCTGTAAACGTAGAAAGCAGCATGGCTACTTTTTGTACCGTAACAGAATAGCCAAACAGTCGCCCAAAGTTTTCGTGCCGGTAGTTGCCTTTTAAATACTGGTTAACGGAGGGAATAACCACAATCCGCGTAATAAAATAGAATAAGAATATACCAAGGAACAGTGTGTGGTAAACGGGCGGCAATCCTTTTTGGTGGCTTACATCGGGGAAAAAGGCGAGACCTACCAATGGCAGTTTCGATACAACGGCAATGCTGCGCAGCAAAACTTTTCGGTTGGTGTAACGGCGCAAAATTTCGTTGGCAACCATGGCAAATAAAAACACCACCATGTTAAACTGAAACAGAAAGGCCAGCTGCACATTGCTTCCTTTTAGCGACTTAATAAAGATAAACTCCGTAAGCAATAAGGCTCCGGCAGCAATCCCTTCAATGCCGCTGTAAAACAAATGCAGTTTTAGTGTACGGCTTTCCTGTGGGTTTAAATCTTTAAAAATTCGCATAACTTATATAAAGGCTGCAAAAGTAGAAATGTTTAGAG
>DASQBW010000175.1:0-2131 GCA_035635015.1 Draconibacterium sp.
AATCAGGGTAGTGTTGCGTTTCCAATGCAATACCTGAGAAACTGCCAAATTTCTTTTTGCCGTCAATAATTAATTCCGGATTCCAGTAACCGGTGTAAACCTGCATGCCCGGTTGGGTAGTATAAACTTCTACTTTTCTTCCGCTCCTGGCTTCAGAAAGTGTGCCGGCCAGACTTAACTCTCCGTCTTCATTGTCAAGCACAAAGTTGTCGTCGTAACCCATTTCCAGTCCGGCAGCATTCAGCTTTTTTGCAGATGTAAAATCGTAGGCCGTTCCTACCACCGGAACAATCTTCCCGGTTGGGATCTGTTCTACCATCTCGGTCATTCTTGTAGAATTTAACTCCAGTTCGTGATTCAGGATGTTTTCCTTATGACCTGTTAAATTAAAATAGGTGTGGTTGGTTAAATTAACGACCGTTGTTTTATCTGTTTCGGCATAATACTGTAACGACAGTTCGTTGCTGTTATTCAAGGTGTATATGCAGGTTGCTTTTAAAGTGCCTGGATAGTTTTCTTCGCCATCGGGGCTTAAATAAGTTAATTTAACACCTACCTTGTCAGACGATTCAATAATTTCTGCATCAAACAGTTTTTTGTCAAAACCTTCCAGTCCTCCATGCAGGTGGTTGGGGCCATTGTTGATAGCCATATTGTAAGTTTTTCCTTCAATTTCGAGATGTCCTTTGTTTATGCGGTTTCCAAACCGGCCAATAAGGGCACCAAAATAGGGGTAGCTACCTAAGTATTCATCACTGATGTAGGTGTCAAGCTTTTCAAAACCACATACAATATTTTCAATGCTTCCATTTTTATTTGGCATATCAACCGATGTGATTATACCACCATAGTTGGTTATTTTTACAGAAATTTGATCGTTAGACAGTGTGAAAAGTTGAGCTTCACGTCCATCTTTTAGCTTCCCGAAAGTTTTTGCAGTTATTTTCATTTTTTATTGTTTTTTGTTAAAAGTAGTGGCCTGTATGCGAACAGGCAATTGATGTTTTTATTTGTTTAACGCGTTTTTCTCGTGTTGTTTTTTATTCAAAATTGTTATTCAAAGTTATAATAAGTAGCGAATAAGTATTTTATGCTTTATTTAAATGTTGATCGTTTTAAAGTTTTATAACAATTAACCAGCAAGCATTTTCATTGTGGTTTTGCGAACAATAATTTTATTTTTAAAATAAAAGACACAAAAATGCAAAATTCAACAAATTAACTGGTAGGTACTGGTGGTGTTTTAAAACATTATTTTGTGTAAAAAAACTATTACTTTTGCATAAAACTGAACCAAATGTCAAGGAGAAGAGTCATTTCAATCAATCCTAAATCACCTGTGCCTAAGTACCGCCAGATCATTGATGCTGTTTTATTATCGATCGAGCGGAATAACCTAAAAAAGGGAGATAAAGTACCTTCAATCAATCAGTTGTGTGCTGATTTTAGTTTGAGCCGTGATACGGTGATGTATGCTTTTAATGAACTAAAATCGAAAGGGATTTTAAAAAGTCAACCCGGAAAAGGATACTATATTGCCAGTACCGAGATACAAAAGGAAGAGCGAATCTTTGTTTTGTTCGATGAGTTGAATGCTTTTAAGGAAGATTTGTATAACTCACTCATTCATAACTTGAAAGGAAGGGCTATTGTTGAGGTTTATTTTCATCATTTCAATTACAAGGTATTTAAAAGCCTGATTGCCGAAAGTGTTGGAAACTACACTTCCTACATTATAATGCCGGCTTCGTTTGATAATACCAGTCATTTATTGTCGAAATTACCGCAGGACCGGGTGTATATTATCGATCGGTTAAAACCCGATTTAGCGAAATACCCGGTTGTATACCAGGATTTTGAACAGGATTTTTATGATGCTTTGGTGGAGGGCAAAGAACTTATTCAGAAGTATCGCCGGTTGGTATTTGTTAATCCCGGAGGGAAGGAGCCGCTTGAACGTTCAAAAGGATTTGAACGTTTTTGCAAAGAGAATAACTTCAGGTACGAAATCATAAAATCACTTTCAGGAGCAAAACCATCATTGTGGGAAGCTTATTTCCTTATTTCCGACCGTGATTTGGTGGAAATGGTTAAAATTGCCAAGTATTGTAAGTTTAAACTGGGAAAAAAA
>DASQBW010000176.1:0-6388 GCA_035635015.1 Draconibacterium sp.
TATTCAATCTCAGTGCTCACCTTCTCTTAGAATCCGAAATCAGGTTTAATTTGCTCAATCCAGGCTGCAAGTCGCTCATCGGTCATCTCCGGCTCAAAATCTTCGTCAAGTGGCAAACCAATAAATTTCCCGTCAACAACAGCATCCGATTCATCAAAATCATAACCCTCAGTGTCAACTGGCCCAACTAAAACAGCGCCGTTTTTCATCAATTCTTTACCCAGTAAGCCAATATGATCAACAAAAGCGTGAGCATAAGTAACATGGTCGCCAAGGCCAAAAACAGCTACTGTTTTACCGCTGTAATCTATTTTACCAATTTCGGGCAGGAATTTTCCCCAGTCGTTATTCGAGAAGTTCGAATCCCAGGTGTCTTTACCCACCGTTGAAAGCCCAAAAATTATTTTATCGTATTTTTCCATATCGGCAGCCGAAGCATCTTTTACTGCTACCATCTCCACTTTATCTTCGCCAATCAATTCTTTAATTTTGTCTGCTACACGGTTTACCGATCCGCCTTCAGGGCCGTAAAAAATTGCTATTTTACTCATATCTTAACGTTTTAGATTTTTATTGATTATGTAAATTCCCTTTTTGATATTCTCCCAAAATGGAAAGGCTCGATGCACATTTCAATACCTGATGAATAGCCCGATCGTAGTTTTCTCCTTTTTCCCACTCAATATCAACGTGGAATGTATATTCGTTGGGTATTCCAATTTTTGGTACAGACTGAATTTTGGTAAGGTTAATCTCATTTTCTGCAAAGGTATTAAGCACTGTTGCCAGTGAACCGTAAAAGTGCCCTACCTCGAAACACACCGAAGCCTTATTGCTTCCTGCTGTCGGATTTCCACGTTTAGACAAAATCCAAAAGCGGGTGTAATTTTTCTTGTTGGTTTCAATACCACTTTCCAAAACCTGGAGACCATATAATTCTGCCGAACGAAGATTGGCAATGGAAGCCGCATTTTTAAGCTTTCCTTCGGCCACCAGTTTCGACGAAGCAGCAGTATCGAGTTTCTCATGCAACTGGGCATTGGGATAATTGTGTTCGATATACTCCATACACTGACGCAGCGCAACCGGATGCGAATGAATATCAGATATATCATCTGATGTAACGCCTTCATTTACCAACAAATTCATCTGAATATGTAGGTAAATTTCGCCAATAACACGCAAATGATAGTTTCGAATTAACTGGTAATTATCAAGTAAACTACCGGCAATGGAGTTTTCAATGGCCATAACGGCATATTCCACCTCATCTTTATCAATCTTATCGCAAACGGTGGTAAATGTCTTACATTCAACCACCTCAATATCTTCGTTGAAATATCGTCTGGCCGCATCTTCATGAAAAGAGCCGGCGATTCCTTGTATTGCTATCCGTTTCATTTAATTCTTTTAAGCAGACCAAATATACGAATTATGCGCTAAGTGACAGGCTTTCGAAGGAGATTGCCCGTAAAATTAAAATTGGTATTAAACAGTAAGGTATATTGATGGGATAAATTTAATGTGTATTGTATGCCAAACTAATTTAAATATGAGCACTAAACGCTATCTGAATAAAATGGCGGAGTTTCGTAACACATTTAATATGCACGAAACTCCGCCATTTAAATTTCTTATTCGCTACAAACTGTAGAGCTCATCGGCCCTTAAAAGATCAGTTTTATGTTTTTGCAACATTTCAACACAACGTTGTACACGCGATGGGCGAATTACCGTAACTGCTCCTTCGTCATTCATTGAAAAAGCATACATGTATTCAATAAATACCTCTTCCTTCTGTAAAATGCCAAGCAATTTACTTAGGCTTCCCGGTTTATTGGGTGTTTTTGCCAAAACTACTTCGGTAGTTTGTACCGAGAAACTGTTTGCTTTGAGCACATCGCAAGCTTTATCCGGATCGGAAACAATCATGCGTAAGATGCCAAAATCAGAAGTATCGGCAATGGTAAAAGCCGAAATGTTAACACCGGCATCGCCCAAAATATTTGTTACGTCGTTTAGTCTCCCCGATTTATTTTCTAAAAATACGGATACTTGTTTGATGATCATGGCTTTAAATTTTACGGTTATCAATTACACGTTTTGCTTTGCCGGCAGTTCGCTCTATGGTTTTAGGCTCTACCAGCTTTACATCTACAGAAATACCCAGTGTGCTTTGTATATTGTGCGTGATTTTCTTTCTTAGTTTCTCCAGTTCACGAATTTCATCGGAAAAGAACTGTTCCTGCACTTCTACCATTAGCTTTAATACATCAAGTGTTCCTTCGCGTTCTACGATTAAAAGGTAATGTGGTTCGGTTTCGCTCATTTCAAGCAATACACTTTCAATCTGTGACGGAAATACGTTCACTCCGCGAATGATGAGCATATCATCTGAACGACCTGTACATTTTTCCATGCGTACCAACGTACGACCACATTCGCATTTGTCGTATATAAGGCGCGTTAAATCGCGTGTACGGTAGCGAATAATCGGAATTCCCTCTTTGGTTACAGTGCTAAATACCAACTCCCCAATATTGCCCGGTTCAACAGGCTCAAAGGTTTCAGGGTCGATGATTTCAGGGATAAAATGATCCTCATTAACGTGCATACCAGCCTGGTGCTCGCATTCGCATGATACTCCAGGTCCAATCACTTCGCTCAATCCGTAAATATCAATTGCCTTTATTTTTAATTTTGTTTCAATTTCTTTGCGCATACTCTCGCTCCAGGGTTCGGCACCAAAAATTCCCACACGCAATTTAAGTTCTTCCGGATCGATCCCCATTTCTGTCATCACTTCTGACAAAAACAAAGCATAAGAAGGAGTACAGGCAATTACCGAAGATCCAAAATCCTGCATCAGCTGTATTTGTTTCTGTGTATTTCCACCGGAGATCGGAATCACAGTTGCGCCAAGGTTTTCGGTTCCATAATGCATTCCCAAACCTCCTGTAAACAAACCGTATCCGTATGCTACCTGTACAATATCGTTGCGGCTTACGCCTGCCATACAAAGTGTGCGGGTTACCACTTCAGCCCACATATTTAAATCATTACGGGTGTACCCCACAACAGTTGGTTTTCCGGTAGTTCCCGAGCTGGCATGCACACGCACGATCTCGCTCATGGGAACGGTAAACATTCCGAATGGATAATTATCGCGTAAGTCGGTTTTGTTGGTAAACGGTAAGTTTTTTAAATCGTCAACAGAACGCACATCGCCGGGCAACATGCCTATTTCCTGCATTTTCGCCCTGTAGCTTGGTATATTGTGATAAATCCGCTGAACGGTTTGTATTAATCGTTCGCTTTGAACAGCCGCCATCTCATCGCGCGAGGCGCATTCTATCTTTTCATTCCAAATCATAAAATATTCGTTGATCTTTGGTTTAACTTGTTTCTATTTTTTATAATCAGGCATTTGCCACACATCATTTTCCGTAGACGATCTTATCATCAAGTATGCGAACGTGATGTAGCTCCAGGCGACGCACAGCTTCAAGAATATCCTGCACTTCAAGCAAAAGAACGGCAAGATTACTCTCAGCAATAAGTCTTGTATAAGCACTTTCAATGTGAATTCCCGCACGCGCGACCTTCACCAGCAGTTCATCCAAACCACCTGCTTCATCCTTCATTTCAAGAGCAATTACTTCTTTCATCGCCACCGAGTTTTTGTGTTCGGAAAGAATCTTATAGGCTTCGTTGGGCCGGTCGACTAATAAACTTAAAACTCCCCAACCATGCGCCATGTTGTTTAAAGTAAGCGAACGAATATTGATCCCTTCTTTTTTTAACAGCGCAGTAACCGATTCAAAATGTGCGATCTTGTTTTCAAGAAAAACAGATATTTCAAATGCCATAATTGTAGGTTTTTTATGATCTCAACATGATTCCTGTAAAAATAACTGATATCGTTTTAAAATGATACAACGGAAATCATGTTTTCAATTCAAACAGAACTTTATTTCTATTTTATGCCTTTATAGCATGCTTCCAGGTGCTTCTCTTCAGTTTTTTTGGTAAAAAATGAAACTACAATCAGCACTGCGATTGATACCGGCATTGCAATAACAATCGGATCAATAATCATCCATGGGAATTTGGTTGCTAATGATGGTTGACCAAACAATGCCTGACAAATTCCAAGTGGCTCTGATTCTTTTGCATGCATAAAACCAAGGGCAAAAACGCTTGCCGCCAGTCCGGCAATTATACTCCAAACAGCAGCTGTCTTAGTTACACGTTTCCAATAAAGGGCTGCAAAATATACCGGCAAAAAAGCTGCAGCACATACACCAAAGAAAATAGCGGTTCCACGGGCCACAATACTTCCGGGCAATTTGTAACCAATAATAATGCTTATTATAATGGCCACAATGATCGATATTTTCGATAACATTATGCTATTGAATTTCTTTTTTGGAAAAACATTTTCAATAAAATCGCGACCTAACGAAGTTCCCATAGCATGAAACTGCGAACTCAGCGTAGACATTCCTGCAGAGAGTAGTGCAAGCATAAACAGGTAAACAAACCAGGCGGGCATGGCTGCATTAATGTATTCGGGAATGATTAGATCCACATTTCCCTGTGCAACCTGTATAGCCAGTTGCCCCGATCCGTTTTGAAAAAATACATTGCTAAGTGCACCAACCGTGAAAATAAACCCGGTAGCCACAAAAATGAAAACTCCGCCAATAAGCACAGCACGGTTTAACTCCCGGTTACTTTTCACGGTCATAAAACGTACAACGAGCTGTGGCTGTGCCAATACTCCAATACCCACTCCAAGAATAATATTTGTTGTTAATGTCCAGCCCCAGGCTGAATTTAATTTAGGAAATACAGTCCAGCCTTCATGACCAGCCGACTTCAGGTTTTCGGGTACCATTTCTACCATATTTGTGAGTGCTTCATGGGCAGCAGTAACACCTCCCAGCTTTATGTAGGTAACAATAAGCAAAAAGAACAAACTCAGAAACATTATGGTTCCCTGCAAAGCATCGGTGTACATTACTCCTTTCAAACCTCCGGCAATTACATAAGCTGCAATTATAATTGAGAAAAAAGTAAGGGCTAGTGAGAAATCAATTTCAAAAATACTTTCGATAAAACGGGCACCCCCAATTAAAACCACAGCAGCGTAGAGCGGCATAGAGATAAAAATTACCGCACCACTGATAATCTGTATTTTTTTCGATTGAAAGCGGTTTCCCAAAAACTCAGGGAAAGTGTGCGCATCGAGGTTGTGCCCCATTTTTCGGGTCATACGCCCAAAAAAGATAAACGCAATAAAAACCCCGACAATAATATTCAGAGCAGTTAACCAGATCAGTCCCATTCCATAAACACCGGCAATTCCACCAAAACCAATAATAGCTGAGGTTGAAATAAACGTGGCTCCATACGACATGGCCATTACAAAAGGATGAATTTCTCTTCCGGCAAGCAGATAATCTTTTGCCGATTTTGTTTGACTATAACCCCGGTAACCGAGGTATGCAATTACAAGCAGGTAGATTACAACTACCAATCCCAATACAAATGTGTTCATAGCAGTTGATTTAAATTTCTTCTTTTAAATGGTCATCTTTTTCTTCCCACTCCAGATCTTGTTGAATTTCTTCGATACTGGTTTCCATTCCTTTGTTCCAGTTCAATACCCCATAAACTACGCAGGCGATCAGGCCTGCCACCGATAAAAGGTATCCGAGAATTATCCCGGGATCATTAATTCCAAGCATAGCGTTTTTTTTATTGGTTGATAAGTTTGTTTTTAATTGGTTCCGTACACGGTTTTTTCGTCAAGGATAGTCACTCCCTGATTTTTTAGTTTTTCCATTGACAATTCATAATCGTCAACATGTAAGATCAGAATCGCCTTTTGCGAATGGGTAATCACGCGGCCAACTGCATTGTCGAAATTCACTTCTGCACGAGCCACTTCCATAAGCAAATCATCGAGGCCGCCAGATTCGTCGCGCATTTCAAGTGCAATAACTTTGCGCAAAGCTACCGAAACTCCTTTTTCGACAAGTGCTTCATAAGCTTTTTGAGGCTCATTTACAATAAGATTGAGGATACCCCAGCCATTTGCCGTATCGTTAATCGCCATCGACCGGATATTGATTTGAGCTTCCTTCAGCACGCTTGTTATCCGCTCGAAATGCCCGATTTTATTTTCAAGAAATATTGATACTTCGTAAGCCATGGTTTTAGTTTCAAGTTAAGAGTTTCAAGTTCTTACTAATTCAATCCGTTTTTTCGGTTATCGGTAACACGAATGGCTTTGCCTTCCGTTTTTGGAATGGACCCGGCTTCAACGAGTTTAACAATTGGTTTTGCAAGTACCTCATCGCGAATCTGGTGCGTGATGGTT
>DASQBW010000177.1:0-2432 GCA_035635015.1 Draconibacterium sp.
TTTTCGCATATTTTTCTCAAAGTCCTCTATTCCACGGCAGTAAGGCACTTGGCGGGTTTTTAACAAAGATGAATAAAGGTTTCGTGTTTACTCGTTAAAAACTTTTAAACAGTACTGAATAACAGATATTTACAAAAAAGATATATTGCCTCCTACATGCAGGACATTACACATCGCCAAGTTCGTATGTGGAGAGTGATCAAGAAGTAAAAAAAGTCTTTGGTTTTTGGACGCTTCAAAAGACTTCTGTTGGAACACATATTTCTAATCCAACAGCAACTTCCGAATTTTCATCAAACCCTTATAAGATTTTGGATGAGTCACATTAACCAACTCACCAAAAAAGATGAAGTATTATTGGAAATACACAACAAAAATTAAATCGATGAAAGCAAAGGTATTATTAGGTATGTTATTATTAATCACTACTCTTAACTGGAGTTGTATCGACCTGGTTCTGGTAAATTCAGAGGATGAAATGGTGACAGTGGAAAATAATATTGTCTTAGAGGAATCATCCTTAAAAAGCGGTGGTGTTGGAAAAACTTTCTCCCTTCAATTGAAAGATAAAAAATCGGTTGGAACCATGACACTAGGTAACAATTCAACCACATTATCAGTGATGTTTAACGGCAACCCGGAATATGAACTAAGAGAGGTACATCTTTGGGTAGGAACTAATCCAAATGAGGTTCCTGCCAATAAGCAAAACAAGCCTGTTCCTGGATGGTTTACCTATAAATCGTCGGGTGAAAATGATTACCAGTTTGAAATAAAACAGGAAGAAATTGGCCCCGGATACGATTTGGATAGTGGAAGTGAGATATACTTGTTTGTGCATGCCAACGTGATGAATAAAAACACAGGAAAAGAAGAATCTGCATGGAGCGAGGGAGAGTATCTTTCGGATAATCTCCAATTGGCCATATCCTATTCAACCTATACTCCGATTGGAGGTGGTGGTTGTTTTCCCCACCTGGCATTTTGTGGAGAAATGATTGATGGCACTTATTATTACGACATAACTAAAAAAATTGGAAACATTGTTGCTGATAACGGCGAAGTTATCGGCACAGCTTCTTATTTGGATAAAGAGATCAGGTTTGATTTCGATCAAGATTGGATGTTTTCTGATGATACTCCAAGAGTCGTGATAAGAGGTTATAATAAGCCAGGGGGCAAAGCTTTTGAGGTGTATAGTGGTAATCCATTAGCTCCATCCCCTCCCATGTACTATTATTACGGTCCATTAACCAAATACAAATATTATTCGATTGAACTCAATGTACAATATTGTACAACAGATAATAATTACCAATAATAGATTCAACCGTTCTTTCGACTCCGGAAAATATGTGATATTTTCACATTAAAGATAAAACTGGAAGAATGCCATTACATAAAGGCAGAAATAGTGTTGTGGACGCTTCGAAAAAGACTCCTGCTGGCATTAATAATTTTATTCCGGCAGCAACTTCTGTATTAAATCAAACCCGATCAGAATTTTAATTGAACTTTATTTTTTTTTAAATGATACACACGATATTGCTCTTTTTAAACCGAAACTTTCTAATAATAACCTATAAGTTAACATTGAGATAATGTATACAATACGATATTAAATTGTGCAACAATATCAACTTTATCCTTTCATCGATTCAATTTGCCGGCATATAGTAACTGTAAGAATCATAATACCTTACTAAACTTAGCTCTTACAAAAATATTGGAGTACTAACATGCTCGCAAATCAACAACCCAAAATCGTAATAGATTCCAAAAATGACCCATCAATTATTTATATATCTATTTATATAGATATCTAGATTATACGACATATATTTGCGGCGAAAAAAGATTCAAAAATGATTACTAATATGTCAACACAAAAATTCAATTACCTACTATTATTGCTGTTATTAACGCCGGCAATATTAAAGGCACAACCGAGACCATTAAGTTTGAGCGAGGCACTCACTCTCGCCGACGAAAACAATCTTAATGTGAAAAGTGCAGAAGCACGTGTGGAAGCCGCACGAGCCCGCTACCGAATGACAAACTCTGTTTTTTTACCCGGAGTTGAAGCGAGTCATACCGGAATGTCAACCAACGACCCGTTAAATTCCTTTGGATTTAAATTAAAACAGGAGATTGTAACGCAACAAGATTTTAATCCTGATTTGTTGAATGATCCGGGAAGTATCGAAAATTTCCAAACAAAAATTGAGTTGCAGCAACCATTGCTGAATCTCGATGGAATTTACGCCCGGAAGGCAGCCAAAAATCAATTGGATGCTTTGGCATTTCAGAATAACAGGGTTAAGCTGAATATTAAATACGAAGTAAAAAAAGCTTATTACATGTTGGAGCTGGCCGAGTCTTCGGTTGAGGTTTTACAAAAATCAGTGGCAGTAGCGGAAGAAGCTTTACGA
>DASQBW010000178.1:0-2193 GCA_035635015.1 Draconibacterium sp.
CTTATTAAACTGAATGGTAAACTGAATTTGCCTGGCATCCTGAAATTTTTCTACTACAAAAAGAAAAAGGTAATTACGCGTACCAGAATTTTCTTGATGGGAGTGGACCCAAAATTTCAGCGCTCGGGTATCGAATCCGGTATTTTCTGGCACCAGGAACAAATTATGAAGAAAAAATCACATCGACATTATTCTGAAATTGAGTTATCGTGGGCAGGCGATTTCAATCCGAAAATTATTGCAATTTACGAAGCAACCGGCGCTAAAAGGGCCAAAACGCATTATACCATGCGGTATATGTTCGACCGGAATAAAAAGGTGACAAAAGCTCCACTTATCAGTTAAGATTAATTACTTCGTTAAGAAGCAAATAAATGGTGTGACATTTTGGAAAATTACAAACTATATATATCTTTGCAGGCCGAAAATTAGATTTAAAGTATAACTTTACGAATGGATTGCATACTGGAAATGTAACCATTCAAGAAAAAATAAAGCAAAATGAAAAAAGACATTCATCCAACGGAATACAGACTTGTAGCTTTTAAAGATATGTCGAACGGACATACTTTTATTACTCGCTCTACTGTTAGCACAAAAGAGACAGAAACTATTGATGGAGTTGAATATCCTGTTTACAAACTGGAGATTTCGAACACTTCACATCCTTTTTATACAGGTAAAACTAAACTGGTTGACTCGGCTGGGCGAGTTGATAAGTTTATGAACCGTTACGGAAAGCACATGCAGAACAGAAAGAAATAATTTTTCTTACCATATAAGTAAAAGCATTCGTCGAATAGATGAATGCTTTTTTTATTTCTAAAAGTTCATAGTTATGTCTCTTCGGAAGGTATTTATGCAATTTTGTCGATTAATTTACTTTATAATGGTGAACAATCCGACAATCTAAGTATTCTGTTTAAATGGCATAGCAATTGCTTTAATTACCCCCACACACAAAAACCGGCAATGTTTTGCCTGTTCTGTCTCATTTGCGACAGAATGTCATTATTTTAAAAAGGAATATGGGTAAATATAAAAATACAGCTTTTCAAACGATATTTGGGGCCGGAATGGCAGATGACGAATCAGACTTTCTTCCAATTATTGCCGATGGCGATGACAAGGATTTAAAGAATGTTGAAGTACCCTCTGTTCTTCCGATTTTGCCATTACGTAATACCGTTCTGTTTCCTGGAGTGGTTTTACCAATTACCGTTGGTCGCGAACGATCGTTAAAATTAATTCGCGATGTGAATCGTGGAAGTAAATTACTGGGTACAGTTGCTCAAAAAGACTATACAATTGATAAACCTGAAGCAATCGACTTGTACGAAATTGGTACTGTGGCCGAGATAATGAAGGTGCTTGAAATGCCCGACGGATCGACTTCTGTTATCATTCAGGGGAAGCGCCGTTTCAGAATAAATGAATTTGTAAGCGAAGAACCTTATTTTAAAGCTTCGGTTGAACCATTGAATGATGTTACATCGAAGGACGATAATGAGTTTAATGCCATTGTTGGTTCGTTGAAAGACCTGTCGATAAAAGTTGCACAGTTTTCGGCGAATGTGCCTCCCGAAGCCTCTTTTGCCGTTAAGAATATCGAGAATTCAACTTTCCTTATCAACTTTATTTGTTCCAATACAGATATTAACGTGGAGGATAAACAAAAGCTTCTGGAGATTGATAGCCTGAAAGAACGCGGTGTACAAGCCATTAGTTTTTTGGTGAAGGAAGTGCAGATGCTGGAGCTGAAACAGGATATCCAGAAAAAGGTGAAAACCGATATGGACAAGCAACAGCGCGAGTTCATGTTAAACCAGCAGATGAAAACCATTCAGGATGAGCTGGGCGGTAATCCGGTAGAGCAGGAAATTAATGCTTTAAAAGAAAAGGCAAAGGAGAAAAAGTGGAACAAAGATGTGGATGAATTTTTCCATCGCGAGGTGGAAAAACTGGGACGCTTAAACCCGGCAGCTGGTGAATATTCCGTGCAGTTTACATTCTGCCAGACTTTACTCGACTTGCCGTGGAATGAATATACTGAAGACAATTTCGATCTGAAACACGCCAGTAAAGTGTTGGACGAAGACCACTACGGACTTGAGAAAGTGAAGGAACGTATGCTGGAGCACCTGGCCGTGTTAAAATTGAAAAACGATATGAAAGCACCGATCCTTTGTTTAT
>DASQBW010000179.1:0-2480 GCA_035635015.1 Draconibacterium sp.
TACCAACAGAGTCATCGATAAAATAATGCGCACCATCAGGTTGTCGGTTTCGGCGTGCGATTTAAAAATTTTTACCAGGTATTTTTGTCCGCCAATCTCCGAAACAAACTGCAGTTGACGGTAAGCGGTGTAAGCGCCTGTTTCATTGTCCACAATAAGTGTATCTGAATAACCCTCAACCGGATTTAGGTTAGCAGGAATCGGAGTTATTTCAACCTTTTTTTCAAAATCGGTCGGTGTGGTAGCAGCCGAGTGTGCGGATTTCAATTCGTTCAGAATACTGGTTTGCCGTTTTTGTAACTCAACATTAATGTTTTGGTTTACCTGCTGGCGGAGTACAAAATAAAAAGCCACTAATCCCGTAAGGAAAATGAAAAGTGAGATAGAGAGGAAATTGAGACTTATTTTGGTAAGTAGTTTCATTATCTTGCTTTCTGACTTTGCCTGTTATTTCGGATTTAAATCGAATTTATAACCAACGCCGTAAATGGTTTTAATATAATCGGTACATCCTTTTTTTATCAGTTTTTTGCGCAGGTTTTTTATGTGTCCGTAAATAAAATCGTACGAATCGGCAATGTCCATATAGTCGCCCCAGAGGTGTTGTGCCAAACCGGTTTTGGTAATCACTTTGTTTTTGTTGGCCACAAAAAACTGAAGCAGCTCGTACTCTTTTTTGGTGAGTTGCAACTCATTGTCGTGCACAAAAACCTGGTGCGAGTCGGGGAGGATTATTATTTCGTTGACCAGAATATGATTGTCGCCATCGAAATTTATTCGCCGGTTAATCGATTTTAAATGGGCATTTAATTCGGCCAGGTGAAAAGGTTTTGTGAGGTAATTATCAGCACCAATTTCGAGCCCTTCAATTCTGTTTTCCACCGAATCGCGCGCCGAAATAATAATGATCCCCATTTTTTTGTTGTCCTTTTTTACCTGCCGGATAAGGTCGAGCCCACTGCCGCCCGGCAAATTAATATCTACCAAAATGCAATCGTAAAAATGAATTTCAATATGTTCGGCCGCCGTGTTGTAATCGTAGGCAGTTTCGCACACATAACCTTCATCGGTCAGGTACTGAAAAATGGCGTCGGATAAAGCTATTTCGTCTTCTATAATCAGAATCTTCATGAATGCTTATTTTCAATTTGCAATATAATAACTTTTCAATCTTATGTCGTCATTTGTTCCAACTGAGTTAGAATATGGCCTTTAAGTTGTACCGTTCAAAAACTTTATAATTATCTTGCGCTATGCAAAAAAATAAACTTTGTTGCCGTATTTATCCGGTGGTAATTATTCTTGTTTCAGCCGTTATTTCAGCTGCCATTTTTTATTTTAGGGAAGGAGCGCACCAATTTCGTTTTCTAACTGAAAAGGGGGCATTTTTCGATTTTTTTGGAATAAGTATGGTAATTGCAGTGCTGCCGGTTGCACTATTTTATTATTTAAGCGAGAAAGAACAATTTCAGGATTCGGCACGGCCAATATCGTTGCTTGGTTTTGTGCCCGCTTTAATTTATCTGATCTTTATTCTGTTATGATCCCTGGGAGTTGCAGAGTTTTGTGAGATCATAAAAAACACAATTGAATCAACTTCTTATACAGTAATTCTATTGTGTTTTCTGGTATTGTTTTACTCCGGGATTGTATCCTGAAGCGAAGGCGTTTCTTCTGTTTTCTGGCGTTTAAAGATATAACGTGTAATAAAAATACCATTGGTGTCATCAGCACCGCCGTAACTTTCAACACCGGTATTTACAAAAGCCAGTTCCCATCCCCGGCTCATCATATCGTTAATTTTAGAGGTTAACAGTGCATCGTTCGAAGCAATGTTCTGAAAACGGATACCTCCAACATTAAAAAAGTTGAGCAGCTTTGTTTCATCGTAATCCTTAATACGAATTTCTTCGCGGTCGCTTTTGTTTCTGTCGCCGTTTTCGGCTGTTTGTCGTGTGGTAAATTCTTTGTAATCAACTTCGTGATCGGTAGAAATTAAACGCGAACGGCCAACGCCACTTGGAATGATCGATTCGATAGTGGTAATTATTTTTACCTCGTATTGCGGAGTTTCCTGTCCGTTAGCTGCCGGCGATAAAAATATCGCCAAAAGGATGAACATGAGTGCTTGTTTCATTTTGTATTTGTTTTTGTGATTTATAACTTATTCTGAATGACGAATCCTTATTCTTTAATTTCTTTTCTGAAATAATATCGTGTAAGAAATAATCCGTTCGGATCATTCGCACTTTCGCTATCGTCATTAATCAGTGCCTTGAAGATTTCTTTTTTCACACTGGCATTGGCCATTTTGCTTTCAACACCGGTTTTTACATCAAACAGCTCCCATCCGTTGGACAACATTTCGTTAATTTTCGATGTTATCAACGCATCATTCGAAGCAATGTTCTGGAACCGGATTCCTCCTTCGTTGTAGAAGTTCAGTAACTTGGTTTCTTCAAATTCCTTAATGCGTATTT
>DASQBW010000180.1:0-1576 GCA_035635015.1 Draconibacterium sp.
CCATTACAGGAGAAGAAGATGATGATTCGTTTGTTTTTTCTTACCTGCCTGAAAAATCGGGAGCTGTGGAAGAAAATCCTTGCGAGGTGCAATTCAGCATAAAAAAAACGGATTTGATTCAGTTTACTGATTATTACGGAAATCAGTTGTTTAACAGCGTAGAGGAACTGGAAGCGGCTTATGCAGCCAGCGACAAAGACAATTTTATCCGCTTAACCATCGATAACAAAAAAACGGATTATACTCCGTCAATAAGTGTTATCAGTAACAACGAGGAAAAAAGATCGGTTGTTTTTCACAAACTCGAAACCGGAGAGTTTGGATCACTTTTGGTGATGGAACGCCAGGTAACGGATTTTCAGAATGGCGGAATTACAGCAAGTTGCAGTTATTTAAATACCCCCCAGCCCGATTTGTTCGGCTTTGTTGATTTTGAAACTGACAGTTGGCTTTTTGACGAGACCTCAAAATGGTTTACATCTACAGATTTCTCATACGTAGTAGCAGAGGCATCGCTTGATGAATTGTGTGCCAACGGTGCTCAAATTAAATTTACTTCGAGCGCAGTATCCAGCTTTTCTATTGATGCAGATATTTATACCGCTGAAGGAGTGCTTATTAAAAGCACCAACTTTAAAGGCAAATTTCCTGAAACGTTTACACTTCAAAACGTTCCGGCTGGAGCTGCCACCATGGTTTTCAGAAACAATAATCCGGCATTTGCGCCAATAAATGATCTTCCCGTTGCTGACCTTTGCAGCGGAACCTACGAGGTGGACGTTGAAGCAAATACTGGCTACGAAGAATACCAGATTGTGTTAAAAGCAATTTGCCCTGATAATCCCACAATTGCTGTTGCTCCTACCTACAGCGCAGAAGTAAAAATTAAGGGCAGCGATGATCCCTGGCAGGGAATTGATATGGAAGGCGGGATAGTTGATGTTTTGGGAAAACCAAACGAAAATTATGAATTGCGATTCCTGTGGGAAGATGAATATGAAACATCCGACTTTTCTACTGCATTTGATGCCAGCGGAAATTACATTAACACTACCAACTCGAAAGTAGAAACTGAAGAATTAAATGACGGTAGAATACGATTTATTATCGAACATGAATTTGACCAGGTCGTTTGCGATGATATGGGCTGGTAGTTAAGGATTAATTTATAGGGGAAGGATCCGATCCGTAATTGTTGAAAATCATACGGATCGGATCCTTTTTATCATTTACTATTGGATAGCTTTGCGAATATGCAAGAGATTAAGCACTGAGACTGCGAGAGAACTTGCAACGAATTACCAACTGTTAACTAATTACTGAGACTGCTCGCTAAACTCTTGTAACTTATCGTCCTTAACAGCGCTATCAACGCAGTAGCAAAGGCATCATCTTACGGGCAACAACAAGTTACGCCTTAAAGACATCGTAATACCCGGTAACCAAAGTTGCCATCATTCCGGCTGAACGGGCGGCTTTCATTCCCGGTTCGCCGTCTTCAAAAACCTGGCAGTCTTCCGGTGCAACTCCCATTTGTTTGGCGCAATTTAAAAACGTTTCGGGGTGGGGTTTAAAA
>DASQBW010000181.1:0-5937 GCA_035635015.1 Draconibacterium sp.
CTATTTTTCTGTTTCGCATAATTTGCGTAATACTAAACTGAAGATGGACGCTTTAAAAGAACAGACAGTAATGCACGAAACCGATTACATTAAACACGTACAATTTAACAAGCCGCTTACAATTTTAATGAATGGCAGAGAACGAAGGGCTTTGATACATTGCTAAAAATTTACGATGGTTGGTGCGACATCTGAGTGTGCTATAATTATCAGGCAGAAGAAAAACTGTGCATTCTCGAGGCGTAGTGTCTTATTTCAGACAATGGTGAATTTCAAAATATCAACATTCACGAATTATAAATGCTTCGCTCATCGCAATAAGGAGGACAAAGCCCGGTATTGTTAAATATCTCCAATTCTTTGGCGCAATCATCATCAGCTGATTTTTGCAATTTACCTGAATCTGCGCACAACATGATATCCATCGTTTTCTGAATTCCAAATTTAATGTTAATCTTTTCGTGATTTTGTGCATTAAAAAGCTCATGCAACTCGTATTTTGTAAGCAGGTAAGCATTGGGATAGATAAACTTCCGGTAAACAGCCCCCTCTTCATTTTCTTCTATTTCGCCTGCCCGCCATTTTCGGTACAAATGAATACTTTCTATCACTGCTTCTGTTCTATTCGAAAAATCCTCATTTTCTTTCGAGAGTTTATACACCGGTGTTTCATAATCGGCATAAACATCACCACTTCCTAAAAGAAAAGATGAAACGGCAAAGGCGCAAAGCACATACTTCCCGTTTTCATTTTTGTCATCTAATCCCAGGTAAACGCGCACCCGGTTTTCGTTCTCGCCAATAAGCGATTTATAGGTTGCTTTCTGTAAAATAATTGGAGTTATCGCTAAAGAAAATGTATTGCTCTCCTCTTCTTTAAAGTTCTGTTTCCAGTTTTCGGCCTTTTGGGGAGGAATCTGATCGCGTTTTAATTTGCTACTCATAAATAGTTGTATTTGGAATACTAAAAATAGTGAAAATGTTTGAGTAAAAAACAGTTTCAAGAACATATTCTCAATTCAAAACTCATACCCTTCAAAAATAAACAACTGCCTGTCAGGAAGAACCCAACAGGCAGTATTTATAATCGAAACAATAATTACAGATTTGCTATTTTAGTAAGGTTCGTAATAATAGTTGTCGTCATAAATATAACCATCGTTGTAGTAATTGTCGTTATAGGCATAATACCTGTCGGGGAAATGTACAAGCCTGAAACCCAAACCTGTTGATTCGAAGAACAGATTACCAATTCGGAAGTATAAATACCCATTTATATGAACACGTTCGTAACCCCGTGGTAAATAGTTAAAAGAAAACCCAAACGGCAAATCAACCAGCACATAACCAATACCTCTTTGGTGCCTGAAGAAATGACCATCGTAACAATAATAATTAATGTGATTATGCACAAATACCTGAGGCTGATAAACAAACCTTCTGATTACATGACCATAGTGACTGTGGTGGTAATAGTATCTGTGATAACGGTATGAATATGGATTGTATCCGTTATAATAATCGCGCCAGCTGTTGTAACTCCAATAGTAATTTTCCCATCGTCTGTCCCAGTGATTTCTTTTGGTGTAGTTGTAGTTCGAGTAAAACTTTTTGTCACGATGATTATAATTCATCTCTCTTGAACGATAATTATTATTCCACTGCTTGTTACTGCCTCTGTAGTTTTGGGTTGGCTTGTAACGTTTATCATTTCTGTCGATGTTATAATACTTGCTCCTGTTTGTTGATGTATTTCCGGTAGTTCTCCGACCCGCGGAAGCTGACTGACCTGAATTGGGCTTTGTATACCTATTTGTTGCTTTTTGCCTGGTTCCGGAGTCATTATTTATCCGGTTGTCCGAGCGCTGAGTTGATCGGTTAACATTATCAGGAGTTGTGTTGGAACGTTGCTGAACACTGTAGCTCTTATTTGTACTGCGGTTGCGCTGTGTTTCGCGGTTAACGGATCGAGGCTTATTATTATTCCTGCTGCCTGAGCCAACACTCAAATTGTTCCTGCTGCTATTACCGGATCTTGAAGTTCTGGCTTTTTCATTAGACCGGCCTGAATTAACCGGCCTGTTTGTTTTTGTGGCACTCTTTGTTTTTAACTCACTTCTGCTATTTCTTTTCACTGTTTCCCGCCCCTTGTTAGTTGCGGTTGACCTGCGTTGTGCCTGAGAAGGAACCGATGCTATAAGTATAATTGCCGCCAGAGTAATCATCGTGGCAAACAATTTAAATGTTGTTGCTTTCATGACAATAGACTTTAATAATTCAACAATTTGTTTGCAATGCTCTGTTGGCGCCAAATAAAAACAGATATCTGCACAAACAAATGCAAAGCTTGTGCCAAAATCACAACGCTCAATAACCATGGCTGTTACATCGTAATTCGAACCAACTTTCTTTCACTTTTTTTTCTAAGCAATTCTCTCTACTTTTGCTCCGATTTTTAAAATAAGTTATGGCCCGGATATTAGCGATTGATTACGGAAAAAAAAGAGTTGGACTGGCTGTTACCGATCCAGGGCAAATAATTGCCAACCGGTTAACAACCGTTCCGACACATACTATCTGGGATTTCCTAAAAGATTATTTCGGGAAAGAAGAAGTTGAAACTGTGGTTGTAGGTTATCCAAAACAAATGAACAACCAGGCATCAGAATCTGTTCGTTATATCAATCCGTTTCTGAAAAAATTTCAAATAATTTACCCGGCTGTTAAACTGGAGATTTATGATGAACGTTTTACCTCGAAAATAGCGTTTCAAACCATGATTGACGGGGGATTGAAAAAACAGAAAAGGCAAGACAAAGGTTTGGTAGACGCCATAAGTGCAACCATAATCTTACAAAACTATTTGGAACAAAAAAGAAATTTATTGACATGAAATATCCGATTACTGTTTATGGCGACCCGATGTTAAGAAGGAAGGCAAAAACAATAGATAAAAACCACCCCAAGCTGGATGAAATCATTGAAAACATGTGGGAAACCATGTATTATTCTGACGGTGTTGGATTAGCCGCACCGCAGGTTGGAAAGTCAATTCGTATGTTCGTAATTGATGCTTCATCGGGTGCCGACGAAGAACCGGAATTGGAAGGATTTAAAAAGGTTTTTATAAATCCTGAGATCATAGCGACTTCGGGCCTTGAATGGACAATGAATGAAGGCTGCTTAAGTCTCCCGGAGATTAGAGAAGATGTTATCCGCCCGGATGAAGTGACAATAAAATACATGGATGAAAATTTTGAAGAGCATACCGAAACTTATAAGGGATTTGCAGGCAGAGTTATCCAGCACGAATACGATCATCTTGAAGGCATTTTGTTTGTAGATCACCTGTCTCCATTACGCAAACGTCTTTTAAAAGGAAAGCTTTTGGCTATCTCGAAGGGAAAAGTGCAGCCACATTACCGGATAAAAATTCCGAAGAAAATGTAACCTTTTAATATTTCTATCGTTTGAAGGGTAATCCTTCAAGCGAATGATTTGGAAAGCACATTTAAAAATATACCCTTTTTAAGAATTACCATATCTTTTGCCGCAGGCATATATCTTGCTTCTGTGTTAGATATGAACACTTTATACTTTACTTTCTTCGCCGTTGTCATTACTTTTTTCCTGTTTGTTTTAAATAGATGGTATAATTTTCGCCTCGCTCCTGTTTTTGGAATGGCAACCTCTTTCTTGTTTATTCTTTCAGGCGCTTTAAACACCTCTTTATACAATACACGAACTGCCCCTGTGGCAACAGGAACAATGATTGCAACAGTTATTGAAACGCCACAAGCAAAAACGAATTCGTATAAAAGCTTACTTTGTATAAACACCTTTAAAGCGGACGAACAACTATTTGGCACCAATGAATTGGTATTGGTGTATTTTGAGAAAACCGACAATATCTCCAATTTGAGCCCCGGAAGTCAGATAATTTTTAAACAACAACCCGAACCTATTGAAAATGATGGTAATCTTTATGAATTTGATTATAAAAGCTACCTCGCACGAAAACACATCTACCGACAGGTTTACCTAAAAGATAAAAACTGGAAACTTACCGGCTACAAACACAATTCTCCATTGGTTTGGGCTGATAATTTACGCAATAAATTATTGGCAATTTACCACGCACAGAATATGGGTGCGCAGGAAACAGAAATTCTTTCGGCCTTAACGCTTGGATATAAGCGTGATCTTGACAAAGAAACAAAACGCGTATTCTCTTCAGCCGGGGCCATGCATGTTTTGGCGGTTTCAGGTTTGCATGTCGGAATTCTTTTTATTGCCTTCTCATTTTTCTTTGGATTTCTACAAAAACGAAAATCCGGGAAAATAATTTACGTGCTTTTATCTATCGGATTTTTATGGACTTATGCCTTCATAACAGGCCTGTCGCCTTCGGTATTACGCGCCTGCACCATGTTCAGCCTGATTATTATTGCAGGTAGCATTAGTCGGCGTGCCAATATTTACAACACATTGGCCGCCTCTGCTTTCATATTGCTATTGGTTAATCCAAACAACCTTTTCGAGGTGGGATTTCAGCTTTCTTATGCCGCTGTTTTTGGCATTGTATTTTTGCAACCCCGATTAGTCAGTTTGTGGCCATTAAAAAACAGGATCCTGCTTTTTTTCTGGAACCTGACTACTGTGTCAATTGCTGCCCAAATTGCAACATTCCCCTTAACGGCCTACTACTTTAATCAATTTCCAACTTATTTTTTACTGAGTAACTTAATTGTAATACCAGCAGCCATGCTTCTTATTCCTTTAGGTCTAAGTTTATTGCTATTTTCAAATAGCACCATTATATCCGCAATCATCTCGACCATCGTAAAATGGATAATAAAAACAGTTTATTTCGCGCTTTCCACTATTGAATGTTTCCCTCACGCCACACCTGAAGTTGTTCTCCTCAAACCGGAACTGTTGTTTGTACTACTTCTGTTTTTTTCTTTTTTACTGCTTTTTGCTAATGGCAAGGCTGTCTACCTAAAAATGGCACTTACATTTGGATTACTGCTAATTATGACTTTGGCATTTTCGAGTTACAGGCAATACAAAAAAAACGAAATAATTGTTCTCAATTCAAAAGATCCAATCGTTTGTCTCATCGCATCAAAAAATATGTATGTCATTTCTACTAATTCTCTAAAAATCGAAGATTATTTGTACAGTACCGTACAAAATATAAAACGCCAAAAACGATTAAAAACAGTCCAATTTTTAACGAGTACTCAAAAGTACAGAGATGAGCTGCTATTAGTTGATAACGGCTTAATTGTATTCGAAGGCAAGAAATTACTGTTAAGCTGCAATCAAAATTCAGTAATCACAAAAATATCACCCGATATGCTGATAACACTTTCAGGAAGTTATTCTCCTTTACCTCAAGAAACAAATAATTGTACCTGTATTCAATATTATCGTCCTGAAGCTAAATCAGTAAAAGAAGACAATCTTCATATACTTTCCTCGCAGGGAGCTTATGCTACAGCCTGGTAGAGCAACTACTAACGCCAACCAATAATTTGTTCAATATTGGCTGTGTTGCGCATTTTATCCTTGCAATAATATTAAGATACCAATGGTTATTTTGTAATTTAGTATGTTAATTTAATGTTGGAAGCTGGAAATTATAAAGATATTTCAGTGGAGTTTAAAAACAGAATGTATTATTTTGCTTCATTAAATAAAACAGACAGATGAAACGAGCATGCAAAAATTTTGCTGACCGAATAAATGTTAAGAAGCGAGTTCCATCAAATACTTTTGAGAATTAACAATTAGAATAAGATGAAAGTTGTTATTGCGGGTGCCGGAGAAGTTGGAACACATTTAGCACGAATGTTAACGAACGAAAATCATGACATTACCTTGTTAGATGATTCGCCGGATAAACTATCTAAAATTAGTGGAGAGGTTGAC
>DASQBW010000182.1:0-1630 GCA_035635015.1 Draconibacterium sp.
GTTATACAGTCGACACTCAATTCAACTTTTTTACGACAATCTTCCTTGTTGCCATGCACAATTGAATTTGTTATTGCTTCCGAAATGCAAAGATAAACTGCATTAAAGCACTTATCAGAGAAATTATAATAACTAAAAATAGCTCTGATAAATTTTTCAACCTTCGATAGTTCTGTATTAGCCGATTTAATAATTAATATACTTGGTGGTTGTTTATTCACTCTGGTTTTGTATTTTGTTTATATACTTTTTATACTTTCTGTTGTAAAAATTAGTTAATGTATTTGAATTTCTATTTAAGTATTCAAGGGTAAAATTTTCTTTTTCCTTATACTCGAAAAACTTCACTGGGTTACTGTAAAAATCATCAGCACTTTCAGATTCACGTTTTTCTTCAAACTCTCTTTCCATTTCAGCTTTTTCAGCTTCAAGTAAACGTGTAGTAATTAAATTTTGCCGTGAAATGGTTTCTGCATTAATTGATTTACTCATCAATTCTTTACGGTTTTGCTCCAGCATTTCGTCAATTTTCTTAAAAGTTTCTTTTGCATCACTTCCAACAGTTCCATTATTCATTAAATCCCGTAACATCTGTTGCATCATTTCGTGCTGCATTAAACTCTGCCCCAGTTGTTGACTTAAACCTTCCGAGTTTCCGTTTTTCATCTGTTCAATCATCTTTTGCAGCTGCTGTTTTATACTTTCTGATGATTCTTTAAGATTCTGCATTCCGCTATTTCCTTGTCCTCCCGGGTTTTCGCACTGCTGATCTCCGGGCTGTGTATTTGCCTGCATTTTTTCAAGTTGCTCAAGCGACTCATTTAACAAAAGCGCCAGATTATTGGTAGCAGTAATTACAAACTGCTGACTGCTTCTTGCCTGTGGAAACATAGCTTCTTCCAACTCTTCGCCGGCTTTTGTAAGATTAATCTCCATGTTAACCAACTCATTGTTTATTACACTACTAATTTGTGGTGTTCGCATGGCCAGAGTATATAACGAATCGCGTACTATTTTGCTTTGATCTTTTATCTTTTTTTGCTTCTGATTGAGCTCAATTAAACCTGGATCCTTTGCATCAATTCCACCCAATCCTGTTAATACATCCTCCTGGTTAAATGATAACAGAATAAGATTATCCAGAATCTGACGTAAATTTTGAATGTTCTCCTGATTTTGTTTTGTGCTATTCATATCAAGCATTTGCTGCATCGCAAAAGCTGCATTTTTCATTTGCTCAGTTGTTTTCTGAATGCTTGAGTCTGATTTCTTTTTATTTTTCTTATCTAAATTCTCTATACTTTCATCCGTACTTTTTTGTATTTCTTCAAATTCTTCGTCGAAATCATCAAAACTCATTGGCTTTTCCAATTCCTTATTCATCTCCAACGCCTCTTTTAAGCGTTTTTCGAGGTTTTCTGCGTTTTCCTGATGTTCGGCTACCTTTTCCTTAATTTCTTCGTAATTCTTATTTTCATTAAGCTCCTGCGCCAACTGTTCTTCTTCGCTGGCCATTTCGCTCATTTCATTCTGAATTTCCTGTAGCTTTTGTTCTACCTTAAATTTCTTAAGCATTTCCAGATTACGGTCTAACTGTTTCTGCAAATCATCCATTGTTACATCCATATCA
>DASQBW010000183.1:0-1536 GCA_035635015.1 Draconibacterium sp.
ACTGAAGTTCGTAACCGGCTTTCTCAAAAATTTTCCTGATTTTTTTTATCGCAACGGGGGCAAACGGTTTTTCGGTAGCGATTAAGATTTTTCTCATGACTCATAAAAATTAGGTACACCTTTGGCAACTTGAAAACCACAGGTGAAAAAAAATGCAGGACACCTGCCCTGCATTTTTTCTTATTATTGTTTGATTATTTCATTTTTTCAAACTCCTGCATGGCATCCACCAAAGCCTGAATACTTTCAACAGGCATTGCATTGTAAATTGAGGCCCTGAAACCACCAACCGAACGGTGCCCTTTTATTCCCAACATTCCTTTGGCTGTTGCAAATTCCAGAAACTCCTTTTCAAATTCAGCATACTCCGGAGTCATTACAAAAGTTACGTTCATTAACGAACGATCTTCTTTTGCAAGAACCGTGCATTGAAACAATTTATTACGATCGATTTCATCGTACAGCATTTTTGCTTTTTCAATGTTCTTCTGCTCCATTGCTTCTACTCCGCCGTTTTCTTTCAACCAAATTAAGGTTTGCAAACAAGCGAAAACAGGAAGCGTGGAAGGCGTATTAAACATCGACCCTGCATTAATATGCGTGGTGTAATCCAACATGGTTGGAATCGGACGTTCTACTTTACCCAGTGCAGCATCTTTTACTATTACAAGTGTTGCACCTGATGGCCCCAGGTTTTTTTGTGCACCTGCGTAGATCAAATCGTATTTCGAAACATCGATAGGGCGACTGAAAATATCAGATGACATATCTGCTACTAACGGCACATCAACATCCGGTGTTGGAATTTGTGTTCCGTAAATGGTATTATTTGATGTATAATGGAAATAGCTAACATCCGAAGGAACTTCGTAACCTTTTGGAATGTAGTTATAAATAGTGTCGGCCGATGAAGCTACCTCAACAACTTCACCTACGAATTTAGCTTCTTTAATGGCTTTTTTCGACCATGCACCTGTATTTAAATATGCTGCTTTTTTATCCATTAAATTGTATGGAGCCATTAAAAACTGAGTGCTGGCACCACCTTGCAAGAAAAGAACCGAGTAACCTTCGGGCACTTTTAGTAATTCTTTTACCAAAGCAACTGCCTCGTCCATAACGGCAACAAACTCTTTGCTTCGGTGCGAAATCTCCATTACTGAAAGTCCGGTTCCGGCAAAGTTTAGGGCAGCTTCAGCAGTTTTTTCCTTTGTAAATTCGGGCAGAATTGAAGGTCCTGCGTAAAAATTGTGCTTCTTCATATAATACAACAATTAAGGTGATTAATTAATTTTTTACCGCTTAAACACCACTGTAAAATTCGTAAATGGTGATTGTTTAGCTGATGAGAAAAATCAAGTTTATTTTTATTTTTATGAGTTTTAAAACATTGATTAACAATACAAAAACAGATGACAGAAGTCATTTTAACTGTACCCGCATTGTTAACGTTATCGGTATCAATCTTTTATTTCACACAAAAGTATCTTTTTCCTTTTAACAAAATCATGTTTTATAGTATAAAACATTTTTTCG
>DASQBW010000184.1:0-17020 GCA_035635015.1 Draconibacterium sp.
AGTAGAACTTGGAGGTGACGTACGAGCCGAAAAAATTGAAAAAGCCGATAACGGGGTGTGGACAATGACTACAGCACCAAATATCGATCCAAGTGCCTACCGCTACTTTTTTACGGTTGATGGAATGAAAGTGAATGATCCTAAAAATCCAATGGTGCCTGATTTTCGTCCAATGGTAGAGTTGGTGCCTAAAGGAGAAACTCTTTTCTGGCAAAAGAAAGATGTACCACATGGTTTGATGTCGATTGTTTATTACGAATCGGAAGCAACCAACTCAACAAGACGGATGTTTGTTTGGACACCTCCCGGATATTTTGCAGGAAACAAAAAACTACCGGTTTTATACTTAATGCACGGAGGCGGAGATAACGATACCAACTGGCCGGGACAAGGGAAAGCCGGATGGATTATGGACAATTTATTTGCCGAAGGAAAGATTGTTCCGATGATTGTTGTGATGCCTGACGGAAGTATTCCTGTTGAGACTTTTGCGCATGATTTGGGTAGTAACATCGTTCCCTACATTGAAGAAAATTTTCGCGTAATTGCCGATACCGAGCACAGAGCTATTGCCGGTCTTTCAATGGGTGGAATGCAACTGCTTGAAACTTTGCTGGAATACCCTGCCAAGTTTAAATATGTAAATGTGATGAGTTCTGGATTCTTTGGTAGAGACCCGGAAAGTATGGAAGTAATTGACCAGCGGGTTAAAGCTGTTGCTCCCGTTTTAAAGAAAAGTATTTCATACTTTAAATTTACAACAGGAGGAGAATCAGATATGGCTGCAGGTAGTACGCCTCCAACAAGAGCAGTTTTTGAAAAATACGGCATCGAATCCGAATTTAGCGAAATGGACGGTGGACATACAATGTATGTATGGCGCCATGACTTACGCGATTTTGCACAAAAAATTTTCAAATAAAGATATAAGATTAACAAAGAAGTTGAATCAAATTAATAAAGTGTGACTTAAATGAAAAAGAACGAAAAGATGGATCAGAAAAAATATTTTTTAAGCCGCAATTTGATGATGGGGCTTGTTATGCTGATGGTATCGGCAACCGTTTTTGCGGCCGATCCTCCCGGAATTCCTGACGGTTGGTCAGATGGATTTGTTTATGATAACGGAGTGCGAATTCATTATTATCATGCTGTTCCTGCACCAGGAAAGCCGGTAATTGTAATGGTTCACGGTGTAACAGATAATGGACTGTGTTGGACAGATTTGAGTTTAAATCTGCAGGATTCTTATGACATCTATATGCTTGATGCACGTGGACACGGATTGTCAGATCCATTTACGCCTTCTGATGATGGCACAACGCTAATAAAAGACGTAGTAGGATTTGTAGAGGTAATGAATTTTAACAAACCTATTATTTTAGGACACTCAATGGGAGCGGCAACCGTTATGCGTGTTGGTGCAGAATATCCTGATTTGGCAAAAGCAGTAATTATGCTCGATCCGGGACTTCCAAGACCAAATACAGGAGAAACACCTGCACGTCCTGCACGCAGGGAAGGTCCACCTCCACAACGGGCTGAGAGAGCACCGGACCCACTTGCTTTCAGTATGAATGCAGACCCGGAGACCCTTGCAAAACAGAACAATTACAGTTTTGATGCATTGGTGGAAAAGGGCCATAGGGAAAATCCTAAATGGAGCGATGCAGATGTGAAATACTGGGCCTTGTCGAAAAAACAGTACCATGGGCCTTACTCTGAAGCTTCCTGGCAAGCTATGAATGGAACGATGAGAACGGAAGGAGCATTGGCGAAAATTCCTGTAAAATCACTTATCCTTAAAGCTGATACTTCACCTGAAGGTCGCAAGTCGAACGAAGCATCTGTTGCAGATCTGAAAAGAGTTAAACTGGTACACGTTGATGGTGCTGCACATAATTTACACCACGACGAGTTGGAAAGAGCTACCAGGGAGATTAAAGAATTTTTATCAGGCATTTAAATAAAGAACCAGGTTATTTTCGATACTTGAAACGCTATTGAAATGAGATGAACCTAACCAAAATAAAGAATTATTTAATAACTAAATTATATACAAAAATGAAAAGAAGTATTTTAAAGTTATCAGTTGTAATGTTCCTTGCTGTATTGTTTTTTTCGTGCAATAGTGCAAGTGAACAAAAGTCGGCCCCGGAGGCTGCCACACCCGAGTATAATACAATTACAGTAACAAAAAACATTCCTTACCGAACTGGTGACAGTGATTCGTGGAAATTAGACATGGCCATGCCTGCCAATTTTGGAGCAGAAATTCGTCCGGCATTGGTGATTGTGCATGGTGGTGGATGGGCCGGAGGCTCAAAAGATGTTGATGTGTATCAGGAGATGATGATTCAGTATGCTGAATTAGGTTACGTTACCATTAATGTAGAATATCGTTTAACCGGAGAAGCACCTTTCCCGGCGTGTATCGAAGATGTAAAATGTGCAGTTCGCTGGTTGCGCGCACATGCCGACGAATACAGGGTTGATCCGAACAGAATTGGTTCTTACGGCCACTCGGCAGGAGCCCACCTTTCGCTTATGCTTGCAATGGTTCCCGAATCAGCAGGTTTAGAAGGCGACGGCGGTTGGGACGAATACTCAAGCGTTGTTAATTGTGCCGGAGCAGGTTCTCCTCCAACAGAACTTGGACGTGGTGGTGAGATGTCTAAAACTGAATGGTGGCCAATCGGCTATATTTCTGGTGATCATCCACCACTGTTCCTTATTCAGGGTGATAAAGATCCTGTGGTTCGTCCGGAACTGACAGAAGATTTTGTTGCGAAAATGGAAGCTGCCGAAGCTGACATTAAATACATGAAACTTGAAGGTGAGCATGGCGTTGCTTACGATCAGCAATTGCGGGTTACAAGACCAGCACTTGAAGAATTTTTTGCAGAGCACCTGAAGCCGGAAATGTAGACCGCACATTTTTTCGCTTTTGATTCGGAAATTGAAATTCCGAGTCTCTTAAAATTTGCATCAGAAAGTGTTTCCTTTAAAACAGACCATTTGTTTTAGAAGTATTTACAGGATCCCTTTTTGATGCAAATTTCATAATTATAAGAACGTAGTTAAACCTAAACTTTAGCTACTCTATTTTCCCAGATAATAACAAAAATAATAATGAAACAAATTGTATTAGTAATTGTCCTTTTGGTTTCTGTTATTCAGCTAAATGCGCAAAATGCCAACCGTCCCGGAAGGCCCGCTCCCAATTCTGCAGAAGTTAACGAAGATGGTAGTGTAACCTTTCAGCTAAATGCACCAGACGCCAAAAAGATTCAAATAAACATGGGCCGGCAAACCTATGATATGACAAAAGAAACAACAGGAGCCTGGACCGTTACTACAGAACCTAAACAACCTGGATTGCAGTTTTATTCGCTTGTTGTCGATGGTATTTCTTTTCCTTATCCGGGAAGTAAAACTTTTTATGAAGGGAATAAAATTGCAAGTGGAATTGAAATTCCTGAACCAGATTTCAATTTTTATGATTTAAAAGATGTGCCGCACGGTAATGTGAGAACACATTATTACTATTCGGAACAAACCGGAACCTGGAGGAGGTTGTTTGTTTATACGCCGCCGGGATATGACGAAAACACCGAAAAAATGTATCCTGTTTTGTACATCAATCACGGAGCAGGCGAAAATGAACGGGCCTGGCGCGATCAGGGGAAAGTTGATATGATTATGGATAACCTTATAGCCGAAGGCAAAACAAAGCCAATGCTTGTGGTGATGGGGAATGAGTACATCATAAACGATATTGGTGCCGGCTACAACTCTGAGTCATCGAACCATTTTTTCGATCTGTATAAAGATGAACTCAAAACGGCCATAATTCCTTTTGTTGAAGAAAAATACCGTGTAATCTCTGATAAGAATTCGAGAGCAATTACCGGCCTTTCAATGGGAGGTGGAATATCTTTCCGTACAGGAATGAGAAACACCGATACTTTTGGATGGGTTGGCGTTTTTAGTACCAGTCTATTCAGAGGCGAAAACGGTGAAATTTTTGAAGCTGAAGGACAGGCTCCCGGCATTTTAACGAATCCAGAAAAGTATAACGATGCGTTAAATCTTTTATATATTTCCATTGGAGAACAAGACCCTTCTTATGATTTCACTGTTCGAACGGTTGAAGCCTTTCGTGAAGCAGGTGTGGATCTTGAGTATACTTCTTACCCGGGTGTTCACGAATGGAAAGTCTGGCGGAAAGCATTGCATGATTTTGCCCCAAGATTATTTCAATAAAACCATTAAAATCGAATTACAATGAAAAGATATAATTACAATTTATTGAAGTCGGTTACAGGCTTGATCTTTGCAATTTTCCTTTTTTCGGGATGTAATCAGACTACGCAACAAAGTGGCCCGCCAAGGCCTCAACCAGTCGTTGCCCCGGAGTATCCAAAGGCACTGGCCGATAAAAGCGTTGAGTTTCAACTGAAAGCACCTGAAGCCGAAAAAGTACAGGTAGAATTTGGTGAGATTTATGACATGACAAAGGACGAAGAGGGAAACTGGTCTGTTATCTCCAAAGCCCGAATACCTGGTCTCCATTATTACTGGTATATCATTGACGGTGTCAGGGTTTCTGATCCGTACAGCGAAGCATTTTATGGCAGCAACGGAGAATTTATGAGCGGAATCGAAATTCCTGAAGACGGTGTTGATTTTTATAAAATAAAGGATGTGCCACATGGCGATATTCGCACCGAACCTTACTTCTCAAATACCACAAAAGGCTGGCGCGAATTAAATGTATATACGCCTCCGGGTTACGATAAAAACTTAGACAAAGATTACCCTGTACTTTATTTACAGCACGGTGGTGGCGAAAACCAGGTTGGATGGGTTATTATGGGCCGTACCTGCAATATTATGGATAACCTGATAGCAGAAGGAAATGCAGTACCTATGCTCGTTGTAATGTCGAACGGGCACGTAAACCGCGAAGTACCAAACGCTCCGGGAGGATATAACAGCGAAGGAATGGCAACTTTTAAGGATGAGATGGTAAACAATATCATCCCGTTTATCGAAAGCAACTACCGGGTTAAAACAGGTCGAAAAAACAGAGCACTGGCAGGCCTTTCAATGGGCGGTGGCCAGTCGTTTTATGTTGGTCTTCAAAACCTGGATGTATTTGCCAATGTTGGATCATTTAGTTCAGGAATATTTGGGGGAATAAGTGAAAGATCAGCTGGTTTTGATCCGGAGAATGAAATTCCGGGGATTTTATCGAAATCAGAATCATTTAATGAGAAACTTGATGTATTCTACATCTCGGTTGGTGAGCAGGATCCTCGTTTTGAAGCAACAAAAAAAGCGGTGAGTATTTTCAGAGAAAATGGTGTGGAAGTGGAACACAATTCATTTCCGGGAGGACATGATTTCCAGGTTTTCAGAAAATCATTGCATGACATGGCTCAAAAACTGTTTCATTAAATTTTTAACTACAGATTGATCGATAAACAAAATCAATTGGATTAAATTTTAAAACCATTAATACATGTTTCTGTAATTTTGGAAGCGTTCTCGCAATCCTAAATTGCACTTGACGATAAAGACTAAACAGTATGAAAAAAATAGGATATATCTTATTATTTGTTGTTGCCATTTTTGGCTGTACAAGTACTCAGGAAGAAACCACTCAGGTGCTGGAAAGGAGCACACCTGAGGCTGAAGGAGTTTCTTCGCAGGGAATTATTGATTTCTTAAATGGAATGAATGCAGAAGGTCTTGAAGCGCATAGTTTTATGTTTCTGCGTCATGGAAAAGTGATTGCCGAAGGATGGTGGAAACCATACGGTCCTGAATTTACGCATCTGATGTATTCGGCCAGTAAAAGTGTTACCTCGCTTGCAATCGGAATTGCGATTGATGAGGGAAGGCTTCAGGTTACCGATAAAGTAATTTCATTTTTTCCTGAATACATGACCGACAGTATCAGCGAAAACATGAAGCTGCTTACTGTCAAAGATTTGCTGACGATGTCGGTGGGGCAGGCGGTGGATCCTGCCTATGTCTATCAAAGAGGACCGGAAGACTGGATTTGGGGATTTCTTCATACAGAACCGGTTCATACACCAGGAACGGTGATGATGTACAATAACTTCGCAACTTTTATGCTCTCTGCAATTATTCAAAAAGTTACCGGACAAAAGTTGTTCAATTATTTGGAGCCACGTCTGTTTGATCCACTTGCGATCAAAAATATTGAATGGGACTTTAATGACATGGGAATTAACCAGGGAATGATAGGTTCGCATTTGCATACCGAAGATTTGGCCAAACTTGGTCAATTGGCGCTTCAAAAAGGTAGATGGGGAAACAAGCAAATTGTTTCTGCTGCCTACATTGAAGAAGCTGGGAAATTTCAGATTACAACGAATAATGAAGGAAAACCTGAGGAAGAATTAAATGATGGTGAGAAAGGTTACGGATACCAGTATTGGAGAGGAAGTCACAATTCATTCCGTATGGATGGAATGGGAGGTCAATTAGTGATTGTAATGCCCGATTATGACGCAGTTATTGTTGTCACAAGTAATGTTAATAGCTCAAATGATGAAATGGAACAAATGTGGAAATACCTGGTTCCCGCAATGAGCGATGAAGTACTGCCGGCTAATCCTGAATTAAATCAAAAATTGGATGAAACACTGGAATCACTTACCTGGCTGCCTAAACCCGGGGCTGATATTTCATCTGATTTGATTGCTGCAATCTCTGGCGAAAAAGTTGCTATGGATGAAAACAGAATGGGAATTAAAGGTTTAAGCTTTACGTTTGTTGATGATAAGTGCAATATTGCTATTGAAAAAGAAGAAAGTACAACCAATATTGTTGCCGGAATTGGAGAATGGGATTATGCCTTAATAAAAGCTGCATCGCTTTCCGGATCGGGTTCGGGTGTATCACCCTTCCGTCGCTCAAGTAATGAAGTTAACCGCGACATGAGAAATATGAAACATGTTGCTTCAACAATTGGGGCAAAAGATGAAAATACCCTGGTGCTCACCGCACGCTTTGTAGAAGAAAGTTTAGGTGCTGAATCATGGGAGTTAGAATTTGTCCAAAGTGGAAATACCACAGAAGTTAAGTTAAATCCCGGCGGTGGCAGAAGAATGTTTGGTCCTCCGGGAGAACCAACCATTTTAACCGGTAAGGTTGTTAAGTAATGGTACTTAAAAACTAAATATGTTTAAATTATAAGACAATAAAAAAATGAAAGAAAGATTTTTGATAAGAAAGAGCCTCAGCAGAATTACGCTATATACTTTTATGGCGAGTTTAATTCTTGGCTCTGTTACTTTATCGTGCACCAACACTAAAACAAGTTCCGATACGGCAGAACGTATATCAAAACAAGGAGAATATGTTGGTTACAGTGAAGCGATTTATGCGGATGATTATGCCATGAGTTCGCAATATGTGGAGATGCGTGATGGTACAAAACTGGCTGTCGATATCTATCGCCCGAAAGATAAAGAATCGGGTGAGGTCGTTGATACTCCACTTCCTGTTTTATGGATGCATACGCCATACAACCGCAGGTTTAACGACAATCGGCAAGAAACAATGACAATTGAAAATTATGCAGGTACAGCAGCCCAATTAATAAAATACGGATATGTTGTTGCCACTGCCGATTTTAGGGGGCTATTCGCGTCTTACGGGCACAATCAGGGGTATAACCGTGGCGAATGGATTAGCACCGCACAATACGATGCTTACGATATTACAGAGTGGCTGGCCGTACAACCATGGAGTAACGGAAATATTGGTATGTGGGGATGTTCAGCAACTGGCGGTAGCCAAATGCAGGCTGCTACAACTGCACCACCGCACCTGAAAGCAATGTTTCCAATGAGCTTTGAGTTTGATGTTTATGATTTTCGCGTGCCTGGCGGTATCTCAAATGTAAGAGAGCCTCGCCCAACTCAACCAGGACAACCAACAGCACATGAAAGAAGAGATGCTTATGCTGCTCTTGTTGATGGAGACACCGACAGTACCCAATTAAAGGAAGCTTTTGCCGACCATGTTGGAACTATTGAAAGTGAAGGACTTACTCTTTTTCGCGATAGTTATTCCAGGTATATTACTGATGAAGTTTCAAAACAGTGGTGGATAAGAAGTAGCCCGTCGAATTATCTGGATAATATCAATAAATCAGGAATTGCCATGTATATGGCAGTTAACTGGGATGAAGGAGCTACCAAACCTGGTCCTTTCTTTGCCGTTAATAACTTCACCATTCCTCGTAAACTGGTTATTGGCCCTGGTGTACACTGCGATTGGGGTACCTCGATGTATTTAACCGGATTTGACATTGTAACCGAAGAACTTCGCTTTTTTGATTATTGGTTAAAAGGTATTGACAATGGTATTATGGACGAAGATCCAATTTATTATTTTACTTATAATGCCCCGGAAGGCGAAGAATGGCAAACTTCAACAGCATGGCCATTGCCTGAAGAAAAAAGAGTTGACTTTTACCTCGGCGATGGAACACTAAGTTCTACCGTTCCTGCTGAACCTGGAAAAGATGAAACAACAGTAACTTACGATTTCAGACCGGGTGTAGCCGATCCTTCAGGCGCGATTATTTATGAAACTGAACCACTTACCGAGGATATGCAGATTACTGGTCATCCTACTATTAACCTTTGGGTATCGTCGACTGCAACCGATGGCGATTTTGTGGCAACACTTCAGGATGTAGCTCCTGACGGAACTGTATCATCTTACAATGTGCAGGGCCAGCTTAGAGCATCGATGCGTGAATTGGCAGACGCTCCGTACGACAACCTCGGATTGCCCTACCATAGTTTTATGGAAGCTGATGATATGCCATTAGTGCCGGGCGAGCCAACTGAGCTTTACTTTAAGATATTACCTATATCGATGATTATTAAAGCGGGTCATAAACTTCAGCTTGCCATTAGTTTTGCAGGCCGCGGTACCACACGTTTGGATGAAGGACCTGAGGTAACAATTTATCGCGATGCGCAGCATCAGTCGTTTGTTACTTTACCGATTGTTGAGTTGTAGGAATAATTGAGGCGTTTAATGCGCTCATATGAAATAAAAATGGCATGAACTAAATAAACAGTTCATGCCATTTTTCATGTAATGAATATCACAGATCAATTTTACTTAAGCAATTATTTATTCCTTAATGTCGGCAATTACATCAGGGTGAGCCAGATGCAGAAGGAATATTTTAAGGAACAAATTTTGATCGTACCCAATGATTATTTCAATATACAAGCACTATTATTTTATATATCCCGCTTCACGGTAATACCGTTCTGCACCGGGGTGAAGAGGTACATCGTCATTTTTCCAAACCGTTTGTGAGTCATAACTATAGATCCGAATGTACCATTTCAGAGCCGATCGATGTTGTTCAACGGCTTTTGCGACATCGTAAGCAGCTTGTTCTGGCGTATCTTCCCTACAAAAAACAACCTGTCCCGATCTTCCAACTGTTGGAATTGCCCTGTCAACCCCTTTTAGCAGTCCCCATTTTACCTCCGTTAGTTCATAGCCGGTAACATTCTTGTCAATTTGTTTCAACAGTTCGTCAGCAAGATCCAGAAAATACAAATCATATTTATAAGTATAAGCAGTCCAATATGAACATTCCGGGTTCTGAGCGGGTGATGCATTTGCTCCAATAATAACATCAAATTCTGCCTCTTCATCACCTACATTCCCAATTGAACCACCCCACGATTCCAATGCTTCTTTTGTCAGCCCGTAATAGTCGAGTACTGCATTTTCAACTTCGCCTCCCCTGGTAATTATCCTCAGGGGTAATTTCTTTTCCTTAATCTCTGATAAATCGGTAATCCCTGACTCTTTCTTTACTCCAACCAGCAAATAACTTGGATCTTCAATATGAGCAATTAGACGAAGATTGGAAAAACGAAAATCTTCCGGATCATCAACCCCTCCATTGTAGGAAGTAGTAAGCCGGATACCATTTGTTATTCCAAAATCGATGGGCGCATCCACGCGCTGTGTTGTTCCAACACTGATCATATCTTCAGTAAGTTCAGGAGGATAACTGCTGGTGGCAACGATTCGTGGACCAAGATTTAAATTGCAGTTTCTACATAAAATTACTTCATAACCCATTGGTGCCATTGCTTCCTGAACAAACTCTCCCAACTCGCCCCAGGGGCATCCGTGCGGACAGGCAGAAGCCAGAACCGGCCGTTTTACCTCCCATCCGGTTTGTCCAACATCAATGGTTTCCTGTGCAAATGTTTGATTGATGAAAATAATAGCAGCAACAAATAAGAATGATTTTACTACTCGCACTAATTTAAGCTTTTTCATTTTTTTTGGCTCAGTTAATAAATTAATATGTTTATTCAAATTTACTTCATTTACAAAAGAATAAAAATTATTACTCATGATTTAAAAGGGATTGTATTACCTCTCAGTTTATACAAACGGGGAATTAATGGCTGAAAGTTTATGAAAGAATATTTGTCTTTCTACAACGTGTGTAATTCAAAAAAGAGGGTTCAGCAATGAAAAGCTGAACCCTCTTTTTTGAATTAAATCGAACTTAGGTTATAATTTAAATTTAACCTCCTATTTTCACTAAGGTTGGTACAGGCCTTTCACAATTAATTTATCACCCGAATCATCAAGTTCAAACAGGTGTGGTATTCGAATAGTACGCCTGTTAACGGTCTCATGGCTATGGATTGACATCAATAATTTTCCTTCCAGGGTTCTGAATATCATTCCATGTCCGAAGTTTGGCGGAGTTATTGGCTCCTTTTCCTGCACCCATGGGCCATCAAGTGTTCCACTCTCCGAGTAAGCAACTCCCTGCACATAATCACTAAATACCCAGCTTGTCCATATCATCCCTAATTTACCTGTTTGAGTTTTGAACAAAAATGGTCCATCTGTTACTTTGTTGGGAACAATACGACCGTTTTGGTCTTCCTCCATACTCCATGGCGAATCATCAGCAAAAAACAATATTTTTCTATCCCCGACTGTACCACTTAAATCTGGTTTCAACTCAATTTTTTCCATCGTGCCGTTATAGTTTTGAAGCCATTCGTGGCAGTAAATCATGTATGGTTTTCCATCCGTGTCAACCCAAAATGTACCATCTAAAGTAGCTTTTTCCGGAGGTAAATAAGTTTCATCTTCCATAGGAACATAAGGTCCATCCGGATTATCACTAACCAAAACATGGCTGGCCCGTCGGTTAACAGCTCTTCCTTTAACTGTTTCCATAACTACCTCCTGGTTGGTGAACGTAGCAAAGTAGTAGTACTTCCCTTTGTATTGGAACAATTCAGCTGCCCATATCATTGGCCGCGGGCCCATCCAAGAATCAGGATCGGTTTGTGTTACCTGATATGGACCTGACCACAAACGCAAATCTTTACTTTTCCACATCAGGCCACCTGATCCGGTCATATAATAGCTGTTTGTTTTTTGATCAGCCAATATAAATGGATCACTCAGTACAATTGAGTCTAAAGGAATGTTTTCCCTTACCTGTGGTGTACGTGGTTGAGCAAATAATGTGGTAATACCAAGAATAAACAGTAGCGTAAAAATAATCTTTTTCATAGTGTTATAATTTTAAGTTCATATTATAATGATTAGTCAGTTTCATCGCCTCATCTCGTCCCGGCTAAGTAATTGAAACATGTTTGGAAGATTTGAGGTCCATTATTTTCATTTTTACTATTTCTCAATTTTATCAACTCCTTTGGTAGTCATCTGAATTGGTTTAAACATTCCATTCTCATCAAACTCGAGTTTATCGATGCAGATACTACGACTGTAACTCCCACCATCAGTTTGGATACCTCCATTGTGGTAAATAAAGTACCAGTTGCCTTTGTATTCTACAATCGAAGGATGATTGGTGTTGCTGTTTCCGGCAATTTCGTTGATAATACCTTTGTAAATATAAGGTCCGTCTACCTTGTCGCTAACTGCATAAGAGATTCGTTCAGGAAAGCCGATTGCATAGGTGAGAAAGTAAGTGTCGTCAATCTTATTCAACCAGGGTGCTTCAGTAAAAGGAAATTCCATTTCTCCCTCAATCGAGATGGTTTTTACACCATAATCAGTGTCGTATGAGGTCATGTCTTCGTTCAACTTAACGGCCCAACATGCTCCATTTCCCCAAAATAACCATGCCTGGCCATCGTCGTCGATAAAAGCGGCCGGATCGATGGTACGCCAACTATGTCTCTTTCCCGGGCTATTTTCGTTGGTTAATAACGGTTCCCCCAACACATCTTTATAGGGACCTTCAGGACGGTCGGCAACCGCAACACCAATACCCGATGTGTTGGTGCTTACATACCAGTAAAATTTATTGTTTCGTTCAATAACGTGTCCGGCATACGCATATTCACCGCGATTCCATTCAAAATCTTTTGCATACAGAGGTATGTCGTATTCAATAAAGTTTTTCATATCGGTGGTGGCAAAGCAACACCAGTTTTTAATGTCGTAGTTAGTCTGGCCTCCTTTGGCATCTTCTCCGGTAAAAATAAAAAGGGTATCGTTATAGACCAATGCGGCAGGATCGCAGGTATATTTGTGTGTAACTATCGGGTTACTTGTTGCCTCCCAGTTATTTATGATATTCTGTTGAGAGTAGGCCTGAGAAATGCAAAAAAAGCATGTTAGAATTGTGAGTGTTTTTTTAATTGTAATACGCATTATCCTAGTATTTTGATGTTGCTTGAATTTATTCTTTTTATTCACTTAATAATTAAGCAGTCTCCGAATTATTAAATGATAACTCTATCAGTTGTTTATACTTTAGAAAAGTCATTCGGTTTTAACCAATGAAACATCGTCAATCAGACAAAATACTCCCGCTTTACCATCAGCTAAAAAACCAATCTCAACCTCATTGTTTCTTACTTTAACATTTCCGATGGAGATGGTTGTCCATGTTTCATTTTCATCATTAATGTTAACATCAAATCGATTATCTCCAGACTCGGCATACATTTCAAGCTGATTAAAACCTCCACTGTTTTTAATCTTTGCCGTGAGGGTATAATTGCCATTTTCAAAATTCACATACGGAGATGATTCTATTTGCTGATGTACGTTTCGCACAAAGTCTACTCTGTCGCTCATATTCAGGCTTCTTTCACCGATAACCAGTTTGCGTTCCTCTTCAGTATTTGCGTGGTTTAAAACGGGAGAGAGCGAATCAAGTGATATCTCAGTTCCTTCAACAATGGTTGTTTCCCATCCGAGGAGTCTTGTTTGCACAGGTTTTACTGAACTTGGCATTTGCTTTCTGTCCGCTTCAAAGCTGGCATTTTTTACCCAGTTGTTATCATCTGCCACTTCCCATTCGCCGGTTTCAGCATTGAGGTTCCATGAATTCAGTGAATTGAAGTAGGGAGTGTAATCGTCAAAAGAAAGGGGGCACCATTGATTGTAGCCCAAACCGTTTCCTGCAAAATCAGCCCACCGGTCGCCACAGAAAATGACTGTTTCCTGCTTACTTCCGCGAACCGTATAGAAAAAGCCGGTTTGCGAAATATGGGCGTAATCGTTCTCAACTCCAGGGATTACCTGCATATCGTTTGTGGGAAGATATGGACCCCAAATATCATTAGCAACAAGATAATACGCCAGAGAACCATCCCATCCATATAATTGCGATGCGGCCAGGTAGTATTTGCCTTTGTATTTAAACATGCAGTTGCCTTCGCGTCCTGCGCCTTCAAAAACCTGTGTGTAGTCGAGCAGGGTAAGCGTATCGTTCTTCAGACCAATTTCTGATATATAGATTTTATGACGTCCCTGACCGTAGCTGTACACTAAATATGACTTACCAGTATCTTCATCGGTGAATACTGTTTGGTCTCCGGTGTTTGATGTCCCAATCCAGCTCTCCATACTTTTTTCATGACTTTTTTTGAACGGTCCGAGTGGAGAATCGGAAGTGGCAAAAAGCACCCGGGAATTGTATTGTATAATCAGTACATATTGATCGGCTTCTTTTACATAGGCTACTCCCATGCGTCCAAGCCATCCCCAGCGTCGGTTACTGTTGCTAAATACCTCTTCAGGAGCAAGCACGTCTGCTTCAAACTCCCAGTTTACCAGATCGGTTGAAGAGTAACAGTTTACACCTTCAAAGCTATTTCTGGGTTGGGTAACGGAGTTATCGGCTCTATATGTTTCAGCTTCTTTGTAATGTACACCATACCAGTAGTATTTTTCTTCACCGGTCTTCGGATCCGGAAACTTAAATATACCGCCGCCCTGACTGTAAATGGGTTCGCCGTTTTTGGTGTCCCAAAAGCTGTCATTCTTAATGTTGAACGATTGAGAAAAGGCCAGATTCCCAATGAAAAAAGTTAACAGACAAACGAGCAGGGCTGTTTTGGAGTGATGGATGCTTGAAATAAGTTTCATGGGCTTTTCCGTTAGTTTAAGTACTTGAAAAATACGAAGTTATTTTCCTGGGTTACAAAAAAAACAGTTATCCGGACTGTTGCCAGATAACTGTTTTCTAATTAATTATTTATTATTCAATGGGATCGATCCCTTTAAAAGTCGGTTTTGTTTCGAGGATGTTGCCATCAGCGTCAAATTCCAGCTTGTCGATACAAACTTCACGATGGAAACCTCCTGCGCCACCAGGCATATCAATTCCTTTTGGATAGGTAAAGCGGTGATACACGATGTACCACTCATCCTTGCCTGGAATTTGAATGGCCGAATTGTGACCAGTTCCTACAATGTTCGATACCGAATCGCGTTGGATAACAATATTGTTTTCCGGTATTGTTAAAGTGCCTAACGGAGAATCGGATATTCCGTAACGAACTTTGTAATTCGGACTACGTGTATCGTCTTCCGACCACATAAAGTAGTAGGTTCCGTTCCGGTAAATTACGTATGTTCCTTCGCGGTAAGTTCTGTCCACATTGAATCGTTTTATGCTACTTTTGTTTATCGATACCATGTCATCGTTAAGTTCAGCACCGGCCATGTAGCCATTACCCCAATAGATGTAGCTTTTGCCAGTTTCCGGGTCAGTAAAAACATCCGGATCAATTTCCTGTCCACCTCTGGCTCCTTCCGGTTTGAAGTCGATAAATGGTGCACCACTGTCAACAAAAGGTCCTGTTGGATTGTCGGCAACTGCCACACCTATTTGTTGCGCTGCAGTAAAATAGAAGAAATACTTGTATTCACTATCGATTTTCTTTTCGATGATACAAGGTGCCCAGGCATTGCGATTCGCCCAGGTTACTTCTCCTTCTTTTTTCAAATCGATTATTACGCCTTCATCGGTCCAGTCAACCATATTGTCTGAAGAGAAAACTTTAAAATAATAACCCGACCAACTGTCAAAACCATCACTTGTAGGATAGATGTAATATTTTCCGGTTTTCTCTGAATACAACACGTCAGGATCGGCATAATAGCCATCCAGTACCGGATTATGATCTTCCGACGCAGTTACTGTAAAAACAGCATCTCCTTTTCCTGCGATGGAAAAAGTATAGTCAACCGAACCACCAGAGAAATCCTGCGGTCCTGCGGGACTTACCGAAAATCCGCCCCAACTTTTAAATCCCGGATCCAGTGCCGACTTATCAGTGCCGCGTTTTACCGGTAAATGAATGGTTCTGGCTTCGCCTTTAATATCAATATTATTCTTTTTTAAGTTCTCTGAAGTTGCTTCTACGAGCGGATCGTTAAAACTTCCCCATTTACTCACCAGACGTTCTAATTCTGCACCTGTAATTGGCATTACTGTTCCGTGACGCGGATGGAAATTCATGGAAATATCGCTGTCGATTACTTCGAAGTTCTCGAGATCGGTACTTTTGGTAAACTGATAAGTTCCACGGGTATACACATCATACATCAGAATGTACTCATCAGAGTTATTGAGTTTAAAGATTCCACTTCCTTCCACTCTTGCTGACTGGCGGTCAACACGTTCATTGCTTACCAACTCGTATCCTTCGGTTAGCTGATCAGAAATGGCCAGCTTGATACCGGGATCACCGTCTTCCGCTTTATGGAATAAGTAAAATTTACCGTTAAACGGGATAATATCGCCATCGATACAAGCCTTGGTATTACTGTCTGCCGGTGGAAAATACAATTGTTTCGGAGCTGCTTCCAATGCCGTAAAATCTTCATTGGCGTATGCATAATAGATAATGTCGGGTTGATTATTTCCAGACCGCATAGAGAAATAAACCATGTACTTCCCGGTTGCTTCATCGTAAATACATTGTGGAGCCCAAACGCGATCTACAGCACCAAATTCATCAGGGAAAGTTTCCGGAATATTTATCACAGAAGATTCCCAGTTTATGAGGTCGGTAGACTTCATCAGAACCATTGCAAAATTATTCCATCCCTGTTCAGGCACATACAAGTCGGTGGCAACCATGTAAAATGTTTTACCATCGGCACCACGCAAAATATGTGGATCGCGCAATCCACCTGAAGTACTGATCTCTTTCGAGTCGAGAACCGGTTGATTGTCGTTTAATGCCCTGTAATGATATCCATCTTTACTTATGGCAAAACGAATGGCTTCCTGTCCCGGGCCATTGCCCGTAAAATAGGCGAACAGATAGCCTTCTAATTGTTCGGGTTCAGTGCTGCACCCACTTATTGAAAGTGCAGTAACAAATAGCACAAAGAAATACTTAAAAGCTCGTTTCTTCATTAATCGAGTAGTCATAGTTTGTTATTTAAAATTACAATTATCTCAACAACCTGGCCGCTCTTCTTATTTTGCAGAAACAGAAACTTTAGCTGATTTCATGCCTTCTGACGTTGCTTCAACATCAATGCTTCCTGTTTTACCTTCAACAGATCTTAAAATAAGCATTGCTTTACCGAAGAAAAGTTTTCTGTAGTCGGCAACATACGGTTCAAGCGATTGTGGATTACCATTTCCTACAGCAGCAATTTCTCCGGGGCCATCAAT
>DASQBW010000185.1:0-7844 GCA_035635015.1 Draconibacterium sp.
GCATTTCTGGCCCTGGTAACCGGTTTAATTTCTGTTTTGATTATTATTATCATCGGCTTTTTCATATTCCGCAACGACATTGAAAATACCTGGCAGGTTGCCGGTATGTTGGTAGGCGTTTATACTGGTGGCACGCCAAACATGGCCGCCATGAAAACTGCACTGAACGTGTCGCAGGAACTATATATTATGACACACACCTACGACCTGACACTTGGTGCTATTTACCTTGTTTTTATTCTTTCCATCGGGCAGAAAGTGTTTTTGTGGTTTTTGCCACCTTTTAAGCCGGTAAAAACCGAAGGTACTTCCACTGAAGAAATAAACACGGAAGAAGAGTTTGAATCGTACGACGGGATGTTGAAGAAAAAAACCTTATTGCCATTAACCGGAGCGTTTGGAATTTCGGTGGCCATTTTTGGTGTGAGTTACGGCATCAGTTTGCTTTTACCGAACGACTATCAAACGGCAGTTGTGATTCTGCTGATCACCACTTTTGGTATTGCTTTTTCGTTTGTGCCAAAAATTAAAACCATAAAAAAACCTTTCAGTTGGGCATGTACCTCATTCTTATCTTTTGTTTGGCAGTGGCTTCCATGGCCGATATCAGTAAATTATCAAACATCTCTTTTTCGTTGTTTTATTATGTGGCTTTGGCGGTTTACGGATCGCACATTATTCACATTGCGCTGGCCCGCCTTTTTAAAATTGATGCCGATACGGTAATCATCTCAACAAGTGCATTAATCTGCTCTCCGCCATTTGTTCCGGTCATTGCAGGTGCATTAAAAAACAGGCAAGTTATTCTTACCGGTTTGGTGGTTGGTATTGCAGGTCATGCCGTTGGAAATTACCTGGGGGTAATTATTGCTTATTTGCTAAAATAGCCGAACAAACTCACTCCAGCTTTTGAAAATTTTCCCATACATCTTCCATCATCTCCTGCGAAACTGTAATTGCATTGGAGCGCCATTTTTCCGATGGAGGATAAAACATTTCATAATAACCGGCTAATGCTCTTAAGCTGTCTTTTTCGGATTTATAACCATAATGAAATCCCTGATTCTCAGCAATTGAAATATGTGCTGATTTTACTGCCCCAACGGTTGATTCGGTATTTAAAGTACCAAATTCCATTACCATGGGAATGGATGTTTTTTCGGGGAGTAAATCTCCTATATATTCAACAAACTGACCATGTACGGTGTAAAAGTTGTCTGAGTCTCCCCAATCAATTTGGTGACCATTAAATACCGCTTCGGTTTTAGCTTTTAACTCCGGGTCGTCAATCGGATTTGGGAATAGGTGCAACACTCCCCTTTCGCCAAAACCGGTATGCAGATCGATACTTAGCAGCGTGGAATAAGGAGCCGTGATATTGCTTAAAACCTCCGACATAATTGCTACCTGCTGTTCAAAATCGTTACCGCCAAAATAAATTCCTTCCGGGAAATCATATTGCCCCTGCGCAAATGCCTGCAGCAAAGCCGGCATTCCCTTTCGGGCTATCTGATTGATGGCAGTTACCATAAAAAACCTGTTGCTAATGCTGTTCATATTTAACTCACCTTTGGGTGTCAGCATATCGTAAAGTGCCACAAAACCATCGTTCTCCCTCTGAAAAAGCGATTTATCCAGACTATAATTCCGGTTGAGGTCCACATTGTTTTCAGTAAAACGTCGCTGGTTTTTAAAGCCCCATGCATTAATTCCGTGCACCAAAAGAACACCGGTTGTTTCCAACATTTCCGGTTTAAAAAACTCCGCCATCAGCATTTGCTCAACAGCACTGCCCACAAAACCTTCAATTCCGTGTGTGCCTGAAAAGATCATAACAAGCTTCTCAGTGGTGTCGCTTGCCGGAAGGTAGCAGAAATCAACGGTAAGGTTTGTTTCTGTTTTGCTTTCCACTGCGCGGGAAAATACAGCCACACTGTCAAAATGCATTTTCATAGAACCGGCTTGCGTTCTGAATGCATCACGGCATTCCTCCCAGGTATCATAGTAATAAGCCAGCTTCGTCTCATCAATTTCTACTTCGGGATCGTCAGGAGAATAAAAATTAAAACTTATAAAGGTATAAGCTAAAAAAGTAAGTATCAACAGGAGTACTACTACAACTGCGTATTTAAGAAATTTCATGCGTATATTCTTTTAGGGCAAAAAATTTTTCTGCCTTGCCCAGTTCATTTGGGAAATCAGATTACGAATTTTACTTCCCTGTTTTCGATCATTTGCTGCAATTCTCTTAATAAGGCTTGTTCATGTCTGTCAATGTGCCCGTCTTCTGTTGCGATGTGCAAAATCCGATCGTAATCCTCTCGGGTAATTTTATGATCTTCGATGGCCTGCTCAATTAGCTGTCTCATTTGTAGTGCACTTTTACTAATCTTATGTTCCATAACTATAAATTTTTAGGGTAATATACTACTTTTTGTCAAGGTAATTAATGCTCTTTCGGCACTTATCTGAAAGTTTAGCGTTCTGTAATTTTATAATGCACCAACAAATTATAACTTTGGCCGTTATTTGGGAGGAAATGAATTTAAAAACGGATAAAGTTGGGATTATAGGAAGTGGAAGCTGGGCAACAGCCCTGGCAAAGATTCTTTTGGAAAATGTAAATGAAATCAATTGGTATTTCCGCAAACAATCAACCATTGAAAGATTTAAACAAACCAAACATAACCCGCGCTATTTGGACGAAGTTGAATTTGATACCTCCAAAATTAATTTTTGTTCTGATGTAAATTGTATTATTTCCAACTCCGACATACTTATAGTTGCAGTTCCCTCTGCATTTCTTCCGGCTGTCTTCAAAAATGTTGATGATCTTTCAGGGAAATACATTCTTTCGGGAGTAAAAGGGATTGTAACCGATGAAAATCTGCTGGTTGCTGAATATTTACAAAAATACTTTCATGTTGAAGATGATATGATTGGTGTTTTGGCTGGTCCATGCCATGCCGAGGAAGTTGCGCGTGAGAAGTTGTCGTACCTCACCATCGCATGCACTTCAGAAGAAAAGGCCATAAAGTTTACCCGGCTGGTAGAATGTGATTACATCTACACAACACCATCGGATGATATTTGGGGAACAGAGTATGCGGCGGTGTTAAAAAATATAATTGCTATTGCGGCCGGTATTGCCCACGGGCAAAGATTTGGCGATAATTTTCATGCAGTGCTTATCTCGCGGGCCATTCAGGAAATTAAACGTTTTGTTGACGTGGTTCACCCGATTAACCGTGACATTAAAGCCCCGGCTTACCTCGGCGACCTGATGGTAACTGCCTATTCACAGTTTAGCCGAAACCGTACCTTTGGTTCGATGATTGGCAAAGGCTACTCAGTAAAAGCTGCACAGCTGGAATTAAATATGGTGGCCGAAGGTTATTACGCTTCAAAATCCATTCACCAGATTAATGAGAAGTACCAGGTTGATATGCCAATTTGCGAAGCGGTTTACCAAATTCTTTACGACAAAATACCACCACACAAAGTTTTTGCTGAATTGACACCAAAACTGTGTTAAAACTTTAATAAAGAGGGAAAAACAAGCGGGCTAACGGATTGCCTTCATTCTGGTTCTTAATTTTCTCCGGGTAAGAGCTGTTCTCTCAGGCAATTTCTGAGTTATTCATTTAGCACCCAATAAATTCCCCGGGCATTTGAACGTTTTTCTTTCAATATCAACATGATACTTATTGACTCCAATTCGGCCAATATTCCGAATCCAATGGCGAAATAATAATAATAAACCGGAAAAAACCCGATAAAAAACCACAAAATAAATAGCAGGCCATGCAAATAACCGGTGGTTTTAAATGAATAGAGATGAAGACTGGAAAATGTTCCAAACTTATATATATGAATAACTTGAGACAACACAAGCAACACGACAAATACACATAGAAGCCATCCGTGAGTTTGCAGATCGGTACGTTTAAAGGTAAATAGTCCGTAAAAAGCCAACAGATAAGTTCCATAATCTGCCATCGAATCCAAACGGGCACCAAATTTAGTTACCATATTAAATGTCCGGGCAATAAAACCATCCAGAAAATCGGTAAACAGATTAACTGCAATAATAATGGAAAACAGACTTTCATTTTTCTGAAAGATAAGCAGTAAAACAAAGGGAAAGATAATAAGGCGGTAGGCACTCAATGCATTTGGAATATTATAAATCTTCTCCTTTGCCATGGCAGGATAATTTGCTGCATGAAGTTAGCACATTTTTTAATTCCTTACGACGCAAAGTGAAGCGAAAAAAAATGCCACCCGTTAAACGGATGGCATTTCTGAAAATTATGGTGAGAATCTTCTTATCTCATTGATTTCCAGGCGTTGATCAAACCATTGGTTGAAGCATCATGGCCTGTTACTTTTTCGTCATTGTTCAGTTCCGGAAGAATGGCGTTGGCCAGTTGTTTTCCAAGCTCAACTCCCCACTGATCGAAACTGTAAATATTCCAGATAATTCCCTGAACAAATATTTTGTGTTCGTACATAGCAATCAACGATCCTAAAACACGTGGTGTTAATTGTTTCACCAAGATTGAGTTGGTTGGAATGTTGCCCATAAATATTTTAAAAGGTGCCAGTTCTTTTATCTCGGCATCTGATTTGCCGGCAGCTTTTAATTCGGCAACTACCTGCTCTTTGGTTTTTCCCACCATCATTGCTTCTGTTTGTGCGAAGAAGTTAGCCAGTAATTTCGGATGATGATCGCCAACTTTGTTATGGTTAATCGCCGGTGCGATAAAGTCGCAGGGAATAAGTTTGGTACCCTGGTGGATCAATTGATAAAAAGCATGCTGTCCATTTGTTCCCGGCTCTCCCCAAATAATTGGGCCGGTTTGATAGTCCACTTGCTCTCCGTTACGATCGACATATTTACCATTACTTTCCATGTTTCCTTGCTGGAAGTAAGCAGAAAAACGATGCATATACTGGTCGTACGGAAGAATAGCTTCACTTTCGGCTCCGTAGAAATTGTTGTACCAAAGTCCGATCAGTGCTAGAATTACAGGAATATTCTTATCGAAATCGGTTTCGCTGAAATGCTTATCCATGGCATGAGCACCTTCAAGTAACTCAATGTAATTGTCATAACCAATGCCCAGCATAATGCTTAAACCAATGGCCGACCACAAGGAGAAACGGCCTCCTACCCAGTTCCAGAAACGGAACATATTAGCGGTATCGATACCAAAAGCAGAAACAGCTTCTGCATTAGTAGAAACGGCCACAAAATGTTTAGCAACGTTCTCAATGTCCTTTGCCGACTCTAAAAACCAGTCCTTAGCTGTGTTGGCATTGGTCATTGTTTCTTGCGTAGTAAACGTTTTCGAAGCCACAATAAACATGGTTGTTTCCGGATCAACGTCCTTTAGTGTTTCGGCAATGTGTGTGCCGTCAACGTTAGAAACAAAATGAAGTTTCAAGTGATTTTTATAGGGTTTTAAAGCTTCGGTAACCATTAACGGACCTAAGTCTGATCCACCAATACCAATGTTTACAACATTGGTAATTGCTTTTCCGGTGTAACCTTTCCACTCGCCCGAAATTACTTTTTCGGTAAATCCTTTCATTTGGTCGAGTACCGCGTTTACTTCGGGCATTACATTCTCGCCATCAACAACAATTGGTGTATTATTGCGGTTGCGCAAAGCCACATGCAGCACAGCACGATCTTCGGTAACATTTATCTTTTTGCCCGAAAACATCGCCGATATGGCATCTTTTAAACCACACTCTTCTGCCAATTCAAGTAAGGTAGTTTTCACCTCATCGTTAACAATGTTTTTTGAGAAATCGAGTAGGATATCTTCAAATTTCAACGAGTACTTTTCAAAGCGATTTGCATCGGCAGTAAAAAGGTCTTTCATATGCGTGCCTTCAAACTCGAAGTACATCTCTTCCAGCTTTTGCCAGGCTTTGGTTTCAATCGGATTGACTTTCGGTAACATATAATTGTTTTAGAATGGATGACCGGAACCTGAAGTTTTCATCAATTCAGTGCTGCAGCCTTCCGTTAATTAATATTCTATATTAATGATATTTTACAAAGATAATCGATTCTGAAGATTGCAGCAGAAAGTTTCCGGAAGGTTAATACTGGTTTAATAAATATTTTTAGGATAATAAAGAATTGGATGATACTTAGTGCTGCGTTTATATACTAAGAGGCAGTTTTCGCTTAAGTTTGATTTTCTATCTTTGAACTTGTGCGAACAATGTATTGTTGATTTACCATTTAAACGTAAAGAGAACATCGTCAGATCACAATGAAAACAGCCACAATTAAAGGATACATGCTGGCACTTGTTGCCACAATTGCTTTTTCTAACGTCTATATTTTTAGCAAAGCAGCTTTAAATAAGGTTCATTTGGCACAATTTGGTGTTTATTGGTGTGCATTTGGCGTTGTATTTAGTTTTCTTTTTGCACTGCGAAACAACAAGCTAGCGCAGGTTAAGCTTCTCAGTAAAAAGCAACTACGAACTCTATTACTCCTGGGCTTTTTGGAAATTTTAACTACAAGTTCATTTTTTATTTCCATAAATATTATCCCCGATCCGTCAATCACCTCCTTTATTGGCAATCTATACCCGGTAATGGTTACACTGGGCGGGATAATTATCTTAAAAGAAAAATTTGGATGGATTGAAATAGTTGGTGCTTCATTGGCGCTGATTGGAACCTTTATAATCAGTTACACGGGTGGTACAACATTAAAAACACTCTTTATAGCAGGAACGGGCGTTGTATTTATAAATGCCGTTTTTGCCACAACCGCCACGTTAGTTGTAAAAACCCATGTGAAAAATATCAGTCCTGAACTTTTTAATCTGAACCGATATTTTTGGTTACTGCTATTTTCGGGCATCATGTTTTTCGTTTACAGCCCTTCCATTCATATTCCATCAAAAGCCCTGAGTAATATTGCAGTCGGCACCTTGCTTGAGTTTGTCGCCATACTCGCGGTTTATCATTCATTTAATTTTATTGAAGCATCGCGATCAGCCGTAGTGCAAACCTTAAAAGGTATTTTTGTTTTAATTGGAGCATACTTTGTATTTCATACCTTCCCATTGTTTCACCAGTTTATTGGTGGTATGGTAACCGTTGTTGGCGTTTTAATAATGACCCTGGCCCGCGCTGGCATTTTTAAATCCAAAAGACCATTCCAAAACTGATAGCTCCGTTTAAAAACTAATATTTTAGTTTATTTGAACGTTATTTAACAAAATTTTATACTTATTTTTTGTTTATTGCGTTAAACTTTAAGCAAGGCATACTTTTTGTTAAGCTGTAACCATCAATTAATCAATAAAAAAGAAAACCATGAAACATCAACCTCACGATTCTACTTAAAAGAAGATCCCGTCAGCACATTTTTTCTACCCAATACATTGAAAACTTAAAACATACCAAAATGAAGAAAAAAAACTGGCTGTTTGCCACTTTAGCAGTGGTTGTACTGTTATTGTCTTTTATCATTTTTTCAGGTTCAGAAAACGCAACCAACACCATCACAACCAAAGTTCTTAGAGGTCCTTTTGAAGTACTTGTTTACTCCAGCGGACAGCTCGAATCGGAAAATTCCGATCATATTTATATCCCCGAGAAACTAAAAGACCGTCAAACCCGGATAACCTATTTAAACATTACCGATCTTGTTGAAGAAGGTACTTATGTAGATTCGGGCGATTATGTTGCTACGCTCGACCACCAAACCGTTGAAGAACAATTAAAAAATGCCCAGGACGAACTGGAAACAAGTTTGACGGAATACAACGACAGCAAAATTGACTCCAGCCTCACCCTCAGTAATG
>DASQBW010000186.1:0-3527 GCA_035635015.1 Draconibacterium sp.
AATATCGGCAACACCATCAGCAACGGTTTGCGGAATATCATCGTCGCGAAGAAACAAGGCATCCATTGGGAAGTTTTTTGCTTCCGATACCAATTTGCGTTTTCCAACGCTCAATCCGATTCCGGCCTCGTTAATCAGGCCCATTGAGTCTTCGTTTAACCTTCCTTTTGTCTGAATTGCAATTTTAAGTTTTTCCATGTCTGTTTATATAAAAAAAGGCCTGCCTTTAATGGCAAGCCTTTATAAATTAATATCGTTGAGTTTAAACAAAACAATTACAGCCTACCCGCTGGTTGGATTTCACAATGATGGCCGTGATGTATTGTTCTTAGTGTCATATCTGTTATTTTGTTGCAATTATAATTATAATATTGATCCTGACAAGCACTCAAGGTGCTAATTTAAAATTAAAGTTAAGTAGATAACGTTAAATACCGGAATATTACTATTGGATGATACAAATGTCAGCAAGATTCAAAAAATTATTTTGCAGATTGCAATCGATTGCATAAGTTTGTGAAAACTAAAATACCTATGTATAAGTCAATAATTATAGTATTAGCCACAATTCTGCTAGGCGGAACAGCGATGGCACAAAAGTCGGGAAACGAAAAGCTATTTAAAGATAGCTACATTAAAAAAACGATGAAAAAGGCTTTGGACTGGCAGTTGGATAATCCAAAGCATGCCTTGTATGACTGGACTAATGGAGCATTCTACGCCGGTGTTTTTGCAGCTTACGAAACTACTGGTTCGAAAAAAATCTGGAAAGCGATGTATGAAATGGGAGAGGCCAATGAATGGAAACCCGGACCGCGTTTGCATCATGCTGATGATCATGCAATTTGCCAGACTTACATTGATATGTACAGAGTATCAGGTGAAGATAAGATGATTCAGCCGTTTGTCGAAACCATGGAAAAGTTTATAAATACACCGTACGAAGCACAAGGAATTTTTAAAATAACCTGGTGGTGGTGCGACGCACTTTTTATGGCTCCACCTGCTTTTGTTAAACTTGGTAACGTACTTGATGAAGATAAATACCTTACATTAACCGATAAACTTTGGAAAGAAACCTACGATTTGCTTTGGGATAAAGAATATCATTTGTATGCGCGTGATATGAGCTATAAATGGGGCGAACCCGGAATTGAAGAGCGAAAAGAAGCTAACGGTGAAAAAATATTCTGGTCGAGAGGAAACGGCTGGGTTATGGGCGGTTTGGTTCGTACATTAAAAGAGTTGCCAGACGATTATCCAAATCGTGATTTTTATATTCAGAATTATAAAGAAATGGCAGCATCGATTCTTTCGCTGCAGCAAGAAGATGGTTTGTGGAGATCTAGCTTACTCGACCCTGATTCTTATCCGGGAGGAGAAGCCAGTGGTTCAGGATTTTATTGTTATGCCCTGGCATGGGGAATCAACAATGGAATTTTGGACAAGGCAACTTATTTGCCTGCCGTTGAAAAAGCCTGGGTAGGATTGAATGGACTTATTCAACCAGATGGGCATGTGGGCTGGTGTCAGCCAATTGGTGCCGATCCTCGAAAAAACTTTAATGCCGAAAGTTGGGAAGTTTATGGTACCGGAGCATTTTTGCTTGCTGGTAGTGAGGTGATAAAATTGGATGAGTAAAAGGAATTTGATTCATTGACATAAAGGCTGTTGCATAAAGATGTAGCAGCCTTTTCTTTTAACATTGCATTTTTACTTCTTTGACTTTTTGGATTTTGATCCATCCTGTTATGTTGTAAGTGTATTGATTTGACCGAATTTTTTGTTGTAAAATAATAATGTTTAACCAACATATTTTTTATTTCCAAATTGAGTTTATAAGATTAGGCGTCAAAATTAAATGGTCAATAAAAACTCCTTGTTCTGCCCATATGCTGAATATTATTCTTTGCTTTGTGTTCTCAAAGGCATGGTATTTGTATGTTGTACACCTCAACTAAAAAAATAGTTTAAAAATAACACATGAAACAATACGTCTATTTCATCTTATTCTTGTTTGTTTTTTTCATTTCGTGCAACAGAAACCAGGTAATCAACAATGATTTGCCGGTAATCTTACTTGATAATTCAAACGATATTTTACCCATCTCAAGTTTTATTGAGGACCTCGATTACCTGGAGTTAAAGGTTACTGAAGCTGGTATTGAACTGGGTGATATTCTTGATGTAAAAGTATTAAATGGTGACTATATAATATATCAACGCAGGGCTAATGAAATCGGATTCCTGAGGTTTAATCAAAGTGGGGATTTTTTAAATACCGTGGTCAGCAATAAAAGGGGAAGTGGTAAAATAAAAAATCCACTTGATATTATAATTTACAACAAAGATTATGCAGTTCTAGCTGAAGATGGAATATACATTGTTGCGAAAGACGGTGAATACAAAACGAAATTGATTGCCGCACAAATGCCCGGAAGCAAATTTTTTCAATCGAATAATAAGTTTTATGTGTTGAATGAGGTGCCGGACAACGGATTATATACGATATATGCACAGCATGAGAAAACGGAAAAAATTACTTTTCCTGAAGATCGTTTACGGGAAATGGGAAAGTCAAACCTGATTGAGTACGGTAAGAATGATATTCGGTTAATCTCGTCGTATAGCGATACGATATTTTCATTCGAAAAAAATGAGTTCACTCCGGAGTCCAGAATTGAAAGTAGTGAAGAATATCCATCGTTTGCCAAAGTATGGAGAAATACAAAAGGAAAAGAGACATTAGAAACTTTAAAATACATTCATAACACACATCATACAAAAATAAAGACCTACCTCGAAAATGACAGCTATATTTTTCTAACCTATTGGCTCGGATCGTATCAAACAAGTGCATTGATTAAAAAGGACACCTGGACAACCTTGTATTTTTCTCAGGCTGTAAATAACCTTGATGGTGGAATTTGGAATACACCAAGCTATCTTTCGGATAATAATAATTTATTGATCCCCATTACTGCCTATAAAGTGTCGGGGCATATAATTTCAGATAAACGCCATCGCGAGTTTGAGAAAGTACAACTACACATTGCAGCGTCGGGTAATCCTGTTATTATGCGTTGCAGTTTGAAGTAGTCTGAATGTTGAGTTCAGTGTTAATTCTCCAATTTTAGAATCTCAGTCTACATATTTTAATGTTCCTTTTTTACCAGCATTAGTTTGTTGCCTTCCAGTTCGGAATACCCCTGATCGTAAACAAAGTAATAAACGCGCCCGTTTTTAGTGGTGTACGTATTGGTAAAATAGGCAAAGTTAAAGCCCCGTTTTTTGAGTGTACTTGTGTAAGTAGTGGTTTTTTCTTCCGGGTTAAGTTCTTCCAGAATAGAGTGATTTTTTTTCAATGTGCGATTGATCTTGCGCATATAATTCGATGAGCCACCTGCCTTTTTATTGTTATAGGCGTTGCGACAGCTATCGTTACAAAATTTCTGGTCGGCTCGTCCTTTTAACGGTTCTCCACATTCGAGGCAAGTTCTTTCTTCCATTTTTTATTGTTTTAGTTT
>DASQBW010000187.1:0-4242 GCA_035635015.1 Draconibacterium sp.
TGTAGATGTAATAAAATTTCATTTTAATGATAGAAATCCTACGTATGAAGAGGTTTTTAAGGAAACTAAGATTATTCCTTTGGAGACAAATGCAAATTGCTTAGTGAGCGAAATCACTCAAATGGAGGTAATGGATGATAAAATATTTATTTTAGATTGGAAACTTAATTCACTTTTAGTTTTTAATATTCACGGTAAATTTTTAAACAGAATTGGAACAGTAGGAAGAGGACCCGGTGAGTATATACGACCACGTCACTTTTTTATAAACAAGGATGAAGCCTTGGTTAAAGTATTTGATGCACCTACAATGAAATTGATGTGTTTTAATTATAATGGAACATTGATTAAAGAAATTAAATTAAACTATTATCTAACTGCTATTGGGGATCTACCTACAGGGGGATACTGGGGCTATTGCTCGAATGTGGCTAACGACACCGATAGTTCAAAAGAATACCTCAAATTTATCACTTTTAAGCCTAATGGGGAAGTAAACCAGTTCGTAGATGGAATAAAAAATCCAGATCGGGTCAATTACACTAACACTTATATTTCTTGTGTAGCTGATGGAAGCGTCTCATTTGTCGAACCTTATTTACCTAACATCTATTGGCTTAAGGATGGAGAAATAGTCACAAAATACAAAATAGACTATTCAGGTCACTTTCTTTCTAATAAGATGTTGAAAAAGGTCGAAGATATAAAGCCCCCAATAAAAGGTAGTAAGAGAAAATTACTGGATATAATAAATAGAGATTATGCAAATAAGTTCATGCGTTTTTTTGAGAATGACGATTGGCTTGTATTAGTATCCTTTTACAAAGGAACAAGTCTGTTCTACAACAAAAAATCAAAAAAATCTCATGAGTTTTCTAAATATTTATTTTCAGAATTAACTAGCAATATTTACTTTATTAAATGCAAATTTCTCTCAGGAAGCTCTATTTATAGCGAGTGCTCACAGGGGGATATAAAAAGTTTGTTGAAAAGTCAAAATAAAACGGACAAACAAAAGGAGAGTCTCAATAAAATGTTAGAATCAAGAAACCCGGAGGACAACCCTCTGATTATTAAATACGTTATTAATGAATAGAAAATCACTCATTATTTATATTGCAATCTCATTGCTAGTATTATTTAATATTCTCTTTATCGTAAAAGACCACATTCAATCCTCTACTATACAAGAGTTCTCTAATAATTGCAAAATTCTTAAAGAACGGTATGAATTATTAACCAAAACAGTAGAATATGGAATAAGTGTGGAAGCCAAATATGAGGGCTCTGTGCTTAAAAGTCAAGAAATAGATTCATTAAGCTCAGCCCATCTTCTCTTTCTAAGAATCAATACAAGAAGTTGTCAAGCATGCATTAAAACAATTATTGCTACCCTTAATAAAATTGATTCTGAACATTACAAAAAAATTATTATTCTTGGTACCTTTAATAATAAACAAGAATTTAATTATTACCGTCAAAATATATTAAAACTCTACCACGTGATTGATTTAGAAAGAGATTTCCTTTGGAATAGTCAACTTGAAAAAGAGAAAATACCATATTTCTTCAGGATTGATAATAAGAACAGGATTTTCAATCTATTTATTCCTGAAAAAAATTTAATTTTTCTAACGGAAAAGTACCTCGAAAACATTTTACCATGTATAAAACAGTAATAATAATAATAATAGCAATCCTAATTTCTTTCACCCTATGCACTGTAGAAAAAACAAATTATAATGCACATATTCTTTTTGAAAATCGAAACTTAAACGTTGGTGAAATTCCTTACAAAAGTGATGGTGAATACCTGTTTAAGTTTTACAATGTAGGAAAAGAGAAGTTGAAAATTGAATCGGTAAGCCTTTCATGCTCATGCATTAGTGCAGAATGGCCTAAATATGAAATAAACCAGAAGGATACGAGTATTATAACTGTCACCACTAATACAGGCAGGTTAGGTAGATTTAAAGAAAGCATTGCAGTCCATTATAATGGGATTGAATCGCCTGAAAGACTAACTATTTCAGGGAATATTGTTTATAAAAAGAGTGATTAAATTTGTTTTTCCCCTTTAAGGTACCCGATGCTATTCAATTATTACAAAACTTCATGAATTATTTAAAACACCTGGTGTCATTTCTAATATTAGGATTTCTACTCTTTTGGGTTTTAGGTTCAATCTGGATAGCTCTAGGACTCTTTATTATTAGTGGATTATTTTGGTCTGGTTTTCAAAATATAGGATTTTTATGTGGATACGAAAAAAGGCTATTACTTCGGCATTAATTACAATTGTCGGAGTTTTTGGACTTGAAAATATTTGAAAAACATGAAAGACAAAACTTTACATTCGAGAATAATCAGATTCTGGATAACGGTAGACCAATTAAACAATATACTTTTAAACAAGATTATTATTTCATGATGGGAGACAACCGGTATAACTCATACGATTCTAGAGGTTGGGAGTTTGTACCAGAAGAAGCTATAGTGGGAACAGCAGTGATGGTTTTATTTTCGAATGATTACGATGGATTTAAATGGGATAGGTTGCTATAATCTATTAAATAATCTTACTGGATGAGCTACAGGATTAAAAATAAAGTACAACTTTCTGCTTTCAGTATAATAATCTCCTTTGCAGCGCTAATGCTCATGGGTTTGAGTTTGACTCCATTAATTAACTTACAATTAGAGCCATCACGTTCTTTACCATCAATCAGTGTTTCTTATTCTTGGTTCAATGCCTCAGCAAGAGTAATTGAAAAAGAAGTTACTACAAAGCTGGAAGGTTTGTTTAATTCGGTTAAAGGAATTAAAGAATTAAAGTCGGTAACAAGCAAAGGAAGTGGCAGAATAAGTTTATCGTTTAAAAAGGGAAGTAATTTGGATGCCATCCGTTTTGAAGTGGCAACACTTATACGCCGTGTTTACCCTGAATTGCCGGAGCAGGTTTCGTACCCCATTTTGTCGCTGGGAACAGGTGGAGCAAAAACCTCTCCTTTATTGACTTATACCGTAAATGCAAGTTCCAGCCCGTACTTTATCCAAAAATATACGCAAGATAATATTGCGCCCAAACTATTTGCGATTAAAGGAGTAAACGAAGTACAGGTATACGGTGCCACACCATTTGAATGGGAAATTAAATTTGATGCTGATGCCATCAATAACCTGGGAGTTGGAGTGGAAGAAGTAGCCTTAGCAATTAATAATTATTTTCGTAAGGAGATTATCGGTATAGGAAGTATTTCTGCAGAAGGAGAGGAAGGCACACAAAATATTCGTCTTTCGCTGGAAAATGAAATCCCCGAAGAACTTGAATGGGACCTCATCCCAATTAAGAAGCTGGGGAACAGAATAATCTACTTAACAGATATTGCAAGCATTTCATATAAAGAGCAGCTACCCAACTCTTATTTCCGGATAAATGGTTTAAATACCATTAATGTTGTTATCTATCCCGAAAGCGATGTGAATAATATAAAGCTTGCCAAAGCTATAAAAACCCAGGTTGAAAACATAAGAACAAACCTGCCTCAGGGATTTTCGCTATTACTGGCAAACGACAGCAGCGAATTTATCGCAAAAGAGCTTCGTAAAATCGGTTACCGTACGCTGTTTTCCATGTTAATACTCTTGCTTTTTGTGTTTATAATTACACGCAGTTTTCGTTACCTGATCCTGATAACCATCAGTCTATTTGCTAACCTGGTCATTGCAATAATATTTTACTACCTCCTGAAAATAGAAATTCATTTGTACTCACTGGCCGGTATTACAGTTTCCTTTGGGATCCTGATCGATAACAGCATAATAATGATCGACCACATAAAACACCATAACAATAAAAAGGCATTTTTAGCCGTACTTGCCGCAACTTTAACCACAATTGGCTCGCTTTCAATCATTTTCTTTTTAAAAGAACAGCAACGCATTAACCTCATTGATTTTGCTTTGGTTATTATGGTCAACCTTTCGGTTTCCCTGATTGTCGCCTTGTTTTTAATTCCGGCATTAATGGAAAAGGTCCGTCTAAAACCCAACAAAAAACGTTTTTTTTTCCAGAGAAAAAAGAGGGCGATTAAACTCTCCAACTTTTATCTGCGTAGTATAGTTTTTGGAAAAAGATTTAAATGGCTATTCTTTGTATTGGCTCTGCTTGGTTTTGGTATTCCTATTCACTGGTTGCCGGTACTAATTGAAAAGGAGAATTCCTGGGCAAAAGCCTATAAT
>DASQBW010000188.1:0-4885 GCA_035635015.1 Draconibacterium sp.
ATACTCATTCGTAAAAATAAGGAAGGTGCTGCTATTGTAGAAGCATTTTTGGCAGCAGCCAAACTACCCGAAAACAAACAATACAATTTATCGGTATTATCAAACGAATCATTGTTTCTACATGCTTCAAAAGCGGTTTTATTTGTAATAAACACCATTGAGTTACTGATCGATCCTCACAATCCAATCACCAATGCAACCCTGCTTCAATTATGGCAAGGCTGGCTAAAACCTGAGTTGAAAGAATTGGGGATTGCAACAAAAAACAGCAATGGTCAGAGTCTGATTGATTTTAACGATTATTTAGGCTGGCATTTACAAGAAGGATTTATCGAAGAATTTGAATCCGAACTGATTGAAAAACTAAAACAGGTAAAACGTAAAGTTCTGCTAACATCGCTGGACGAAACCATTACTCAGATTTGTTCACTTTTAGGCTTATTTAATATTGAATCCGAATTACCTTTTCTGCAAACACTTATCGATAAAGCCGGCGAGTTAAAAATTTCCTTGTCAAACGACTTGTCCAATCTGCTGCATTGGTGGCACGAGAAAGGAAGCAACACCTCGGTAAATGTGAACGAAGAAATAAGTTCGATACGCCTAATGACCGTCCATAAATCGAAAGGGTTGGAATTTAAAGCAGTGCTGCTCCCCTATCTCGACTGGAAAACCAGCTGGAGTGGAAACAATGCTCCGTTATTGTGGTGTCAACCGCTTTCTGAGCCGTTCAATACCTTCCCTCTGTTGCCTGTACAAGCCGGAAAATATATGGAAACATCTGAATTTGCCCCGGTATATTTTCAGGAAAAGATGAATTATTACATCGATACACTCAACCTGGTTTATGTGGCATTTACCCGCACCAAATCGGTATTAATGGCGAACTGTCCTGAGCCAGTAGAAAGTAATAATCCAAAATCGGGGAAACCGATTCATTACTTACTTCAGAAAGCATTAATAAGGCAAAGTAATAAGACGCCGTTTGAAGGTTGTTTTAATGAAGAACAAAACAGATTCGAATTTGGTAAAATTAATCTGCAAAACCCCGATACAAATGAACAGAAAACCATTCGAATAAACCAATACAGCTTTAACGACATATCAGATAAAGTAAAACTTCGTTTAACCGGCGATGATTTTCTGATTGAAAATGAAGAGCAACACTCTGTAAAAAATACGGGGAAAATCATTCATGATATTTTGGCAAACATTGTGTTGGCCAATGATGCCGAAGCAGCTTGTAAACAAGCGTTTTTCGATGGTAAAATTTCACAAACCGAGCTTCTGGAAATTACGAAAAGCCTGCAACACAACTTGCAACTCCCTGAAGTAAAATCATGGTTTGATGGCAGTTACAAGGTACTAAACGAAAGAGACCTCTTAAGTCAGGACAAACTATTACGCCCTGACCGGATCATGTACTCAGGTGATAGAGCCATTGTTGTTGACTATAAAACCGGAGAAAAACTACCGAAGTACAACTTCCAGGTTCAGCAATACGCAAAAGTTTTACAACAATCAGGGTTTAAATATGTAAGTGGTTATTTGTGGTACCTCCATTCAGAAGAAATAGAAAAGGTATGTGAACTTGGTTAATTGTTATCGATCACCCAAATGTATCAAATCAAACAAAACCAAGGCCTGTAATTTAAACTAAAACACAGAAGTTCTACTCCTCAAAACTAAAATGCTTTTGAATAGCGATTTGAATGTCCCAAACACATTCCAATCCTTTTGGAAAAGTTACAAAATCTCCGGCACGGATTGTTACTGCCTCAAACTCTGTTGTAATTGTCGCCTCTCCTTCAGTTATATAGCACAATTCCGTTTGATCGTAATACCAGTCAAACTTATCTTCATCGTGTTCCCAAACAGGCCAGTCAAAAACACCTTCTTCCTGTAACTCTTCATCCGAATAATGATCAATTGAAATCTTCATAAGAATTTGATTAAATTACACGATAAATTTACAATTATTGATGCTACCAATTTATGATAATTTTTGATAATTTTTGATAGAATAAACTTTCTCATTAATTTTAATCGATGCTGTTTTTAAATCTGTAAATATCACTGAATAAACTAAGCAACATGAAACAACTTATTTATTTATCGTTAAGCATATTCCTGCTTTTTGCCTGTACTGAAAAATCAAACAGGCATACAAATGCTGAAACGGAAGGTTTTACTTTTGTATTTATGACTGATGTTCATATTTCAACCGAACATAGGTCAACAGAAGGTTTTAAGCAGGCCATTGACACCATAAACAGTTTAAATCCGGATTTTGTATTATCGGGAGGAGATAATATAAATGATGCTCTTGCGCTAAGCTATGAGGCCAGCGACAGCGTTTATAAGCTGTTTGTAAATACAGCGAAGAATTTGAAAAGTCCGTTCTACAGCACAATGGGAAATCATGAGGTTTTCGGATTGTACGAAGCAAGCGGAGTTTCTCCATCGCACGAAGAATATGGTAAGCAGCTTTACCAAAACAGGATAGCCAAACGTTATTACTCTTTTGATCATAAAAACTGGCATTTTGTGGTTCTCGATGGAATCGGACTAACAGAGGACAGACACTACTACGGACACGTTGACGAAGAACAACTGGAATGGTTAAAAGCTGATCTTGAGAAGGCAGGTAAGAAACCAATAGCAGTAAGTATCCATATGCCGTTATTCAGCATCGGATCTCAGATTATGCAACGACCAACGGCAGGCATGGCGGAAACTTCGATTGTTACCAACGCAAACCAGGTGCGCGAAATTCTTGAACAGTACAACACAAAAGTAGTATTCCAGGGCCATTTGCATTTCCTAGAAGATATTGAATACAATGGCATTCACTATATAACAGGAGGAGCTGTTTGTTCACAATGGTGGCAGGGTAAAAGATTTGGATTGGAAGAAGGATTCTTAAAAGTTGATGTGAATGGAGAAGACTTTAGCTGGAACTACATCGATTATGGCTGGGAAGTACAATAAGAAGAATTAATCGTAATTAGTAATCTATTGCAAAAACCGGGAAATCCCGGTTTTTTTAGCTGTAAACGGTAAGCACTAACCGGCGGGCACCACCATAGTCGCGAAACTCGCAAAAATAAATGCCCTGCCATGTTCCCAGATTTAAACGGTGACGAGTAATAGGAATGGTTATTTCAGCACCAATTACCGACGATTTAAGGTGAGCCGGCATATCGTCCGAACCTTCGTAAGTGTGCACATAAACCGGATCATTCTCGGGGATCATTTTATTGATAAAATTTTCAAAGTCGGTACGTACAGTAGGATCGGCATTTTCATTTAGCGTAATTCCTGCAGAGGTATGCTTTACAAGGATATGCAACAAACCTTTCTCTGGCAATTCCGGTAATTTTTCTTCAATTAAACGGGTAATTAAATGGTAACCGCGCCTAAACGCGGGAAGTGTTATTTCTTTTTGTTCGATCATAAATTTCAGGAATATGTTTAAACGTTAAAAATAGAAAGTATTTTAAACAGCTACAATTTTTATGTCATTCAGACTCATGAACACCGCACTTATCTTCTAATTTCGGTGTTTTACCTTTTTTCAGGCAAGTAACACCAGTACAAACATTATTTTAGAACCATTGATTTAAGTTCACCACAAAACAAATAGTAGCTTTTCATACAAACAATCTAATTTCACGGAGAAATGAAAATTTTAGGAAACTTAATTTGGTTAATATTTGGCGGGTTTGCCATATTCTTGGAATATATGCTTGCCGGAATAGCACTTTGTATTACTATTATAGGAATTCCGTTTGGTATTCAGTCGTTTAAGCTCGGGATACTTGCGCTTTGGCCCTTTGGGCAAAAAATCGAATATATGGATTATGCTCCGGGATGTTTGTCAACCATCATGAATATTATATGGTTATTTATTGGCGGCATCTGGATTATGCTTACCCATGTAATTTTTGGATTGTTACTTGGTATTACCATAATTGGTCTTCCATGGGCGCGACAACATTTTAAAATGGCATCGCTGGCACTAACTCCTTTTGGAAGAAGAGTTGTATAAAGCTGATCAGTAAGAATAATTTTTTCTGACACTCCAAACAAAAGATAATTTAGCAGGTTATATTTAACACAAGATAAAATTGAATTAAAATATCCGTGAATTCCCGGATATTTTTCCGAACAACTAATTTTTCAGTATAAAAATTGGTAATTTTAATTATCAAATTCTGATTATGACGAAGTCCTCAATTTACGGAAAAAAACAACTGGAGCCTGGCAAGGATACATTTATTGATTGTAATACCCTGATGCTGGGTATTAAACGAAATAACGAAGGCTGGTACCTCAAAACTTTTGAGAAGGACGATAACCAGCAAGAAATAAATGCTGAACAGATTGTTACAAAAGGAGCTTATTACCACACCGGAAAATCAAATACATTAGTACTTGCGCCTGCTCTGCCTGCCAAACCAATGGTTTTTAAAGGCAGTCGCATGGTTGTTTCGCCACATCAGCGACTTACCTTTTATGTAAAAGTTCCGCTTTTACTTCAGGTTTATTCATCAAAAAAAACAGATGAAAACCTGCTAACAGAGATTCCTTTCATAAATATTTCGGACACATGGTTTGGAGAGCCAATAAGTGGAGAAGCTGCCTTTGCTCTGGAATCGGAACATTATCTCGACATTAAGACGATAAAAAGTGACGAAAACTTTGCTATTTGCCCGGTATCAGTTTTTAATAACTACAATACCCCACTAGAAATTGAGCGACTGATTCTAAGAGTTGATCAGATGAACCTGCTAAAATTCAACAGTAACATTATTACCAATCTTGTTAAGTTAGAATACAAAGGTAAAGATGCTCTCAGCTCGGTAAACTACAGTTTTTCGAA
>DASQBW010000189.1:0-10758 GCA_035635015.1 Draconibacterium sp.
TTTCAACTGGCTTTTAAATACCGAAATCCTGCAATGATTTTGGCAGATGGTGCCATCGGACAGATGATGGAAAAAGTAGAACTGGCCGATCAAAAACAGAGGTGGACAAAAGAACAGATTGAAGAAATGAGCGGTGATTGGGCAACCCTTGGAAAACCAAAGAGTCGCAAAAAGAATATTGTTACCTCGTTGGAATTGAATTCCGAGAAAATGGAAGAAAACAACCATCGTTTTCAGGAAAAGTACCGGAAGATGGAAGAGGAGGAAGTGCGTTACGAAGCCATTCAGTGTGATGACGCAGAATTTGTGCTCGTAGCTTTCGGAACTTCAGCGCGTATTTGTCAGAAAGCTGTGGAAATTGCCCGTGCAAATGGCTTGAAAGTCGGCTTGCTTCGTCCTATTACATTGTTCCCATTCCCGAAGAAAGCGATCAAAGAACTGACTCGTAAAACCAAGGGATTTCTTTCGGTTGAAATGAGTGCCGGACAAATGGTTGAAGATATTAAGCTTTCGGTTTATGAGGCCGGAAGCAATGCCCGTGTAAATCATTTCGGACGAACTGGAGGAATTATTCCAACACCCGATGAGGTTGTTGAAGCGCTGGAAGAGAAGTTTGCCTGGGAGTTAAGTTATGGAGTTAAACGAAGTTACTAAACCGGAGGAGATTATGGATATTAAAGAAATTATAAAGCCGGAAAATCTGGTTTACGCAAAATCGAAATTGTTGAATGACGATATTATGCACTACTGCCCGGGATGTTCTCATGGTGTGGTTCATAAAATTATGGCTGAACTGATTGAGGAAATGGGACTTCAGGAAAAAGCAGTTGGGATTGCACCCGTTGGTTGCGCAGTTTTTGCCTACAATTATATCGATATCGACTGGCAGGAAGCTGCCCATGGTCGTGCACCGGCAGTGGCAACCGGAGTCGCCCGTTTAAATCCTGACAATTTTGTATTTACGTACCAGGGCGATGGAGACCTTGCATCAATCGGCTCAGCAGAGATAATGCACGCCTGCAGCCGTGGTGAAAATATATTGGTGGTGTTCATTAACAATGGAATTTACGGAATGACCGGTGGACAAATGGCTCCAACAACACTGGAAGGAATGGTGACTTCAACCACCCCAACCGGACGTAATGTGGATTTGAATGGTTATCCAATGAAAATCACCAATCTGATCGCACAGCTACCAGGAACTTCTTATGTAACACGCCAGGCGGTACATACCGCGGCCTCAGCGCGTAAATGCAAACGATCACTAAAAAAAGCGATTCAGAACGTACTCGATAAAAAGGGAACTTCATTTGTTGAAGTAGTTTCTACCTGCAATTCGGGTTGGAAAATGAGCCCGGTGGATGCCAATAACTGGATGGAAGAAAACATGATTCCTTATTACCCGTTGGGCGATTTGAAAGACAGTGTAAAAGGTGAACATTCGGAAAATTAGAAATTTTGCTTGAAGCATTAACGAATTAAAGCATTGAAATTATGACAGAAGAAATGATAATTGCCGGATTTGGAGGACAAGGAGTTCTTTCTATGGGGAAAATTCTGGCCTATTCAGGCATTATGGAAAACAAAGAAGTTACCTGGTTTCCTTCGTATGGTCCTGAAATGCGCGGCGGAACAGCAAATGTTACTGTAATTGTTAGCGATACTCGCATTAGTTCACCTATTTTACAGCAATTTGATACAGCCATTATTCTGAATCAACAGAGTATGGACAAGTTTGAAAAGGCTGTAAAACCCGGCGGAACTTTATTGTACGATCCGAATGGGGTGATCAATCCACCAACACGTACGGACATCAACATATTTAAAGTTGAAGCTACAAAAACCGCTGTTGAAATGGGTAATCCAAAAGTGTTTAATATGATAGTTTTTGGAAGTTACCTGAAAGTGCGCCCTATACTATCGTTGGATAACGTGGAAAAAGGATTGGAAAAATCGCTTCCGGAACGTTACCACAAATTAATTCCGCTAAACCTTGAAGCCATTAAAAAGGGCCAGGAGATTGTGGCTGATGTACAATTGGTATAACAAGAAGCTTATTAACGAAATAGAAAGAAAGCCTTTCATCTGTTTTGATGAAGGGCTTTCTTTTTTTAACGATGAAATTATCTGCTCTGGTCATTTAGCAATTCAGGATTAGTATCAATGTTTCAAGTCAAACTAACTTGCATATATTTCGTATACGAAACGAACCAAAAATTTCATGTTATGGAAAAAAAGCGTCGGGGCTTACAGGTGTATGCTATAATTGTTAGCATTGTGGCAATTGTAACTTTTATAATTTGTTTAAGCATAATGGTTGCAGCCATTATTAATCGTTCAGATCCTATGAACTCAGGGTACTCAAGAGATGACCTCTCTTCATTCGAAAGCTACAAACTGGAAAAGATGAAGTCGATAAGCAAAGATCAGGCTTATGTTCCCAACGATGAAGAGTTGAAGGCAATGTTTGATGCGGCGAAAACCGATAAAATAAATCGTGTCATGCATAATACAAAACGCGATATGATTATAAGCAGTTTATTAATCGTATTGAGTATTGTTCTATTTGTTATTCATTGGACAATCATTAAACGGTATAATCAACTGGAGAGCTGATTAATTTTATTAGGTTGTTTTTCGGTAGCGCCAAATCGCCAGGCTTAAGAATGTGATTCCTAAAATGGTCAGAGATATAAGTTCTTGAAAAAGGTCAGTGATGGTGGAGCCTTTTAGAACCACCATGCGCATTACCCGCATAAAATAGTAAATCGGGTTTAGCCGATCTACGGTTTGTGCCCAGTCGGGCATACTTTCAACTGGTGTAAAAATGCCGCCCATCAGAACAAAAATCATCATAAAAAAGAAACTTACGAACATGACCTGTTGCTGGGTGTCGGCAAGGGTTGAAATAAACAGTCCGAGGCCAAGAACGCCGATGAGGTAAATACCGGCCATAAAAAACAAGGTGAACAAACTGCCAACGATTGGCAGGTCGAAAACCAGCCAGGCAATGGTTAAGCCAAAAGCAAGATCGAACAGACCGATTACCCAAAACGGAACCAGTTTGCCGATTATAAACTGATATTTTTTTAATGGTGTAACGTTTAATTGTTCAATAGTTCCAATTTCTTTTTCACGCACCAGGTTCATCCCTGACATAAACATACCAATGATGGTAACAAGAATTGCCAAAATACCCGGCGCCATAAACCATTTATAATCCAGCTCTGGATTGTACCAGTAGTTTTCTGTAATGTCAACTTTTGTAGGAGGTGTAAATTCCGGTATTCCTTTCCATTCTGCAATAATGTCTTTATTATAATCGCTGATTATATTTGCCGAATAAGCAAAAATTAATTGTGCTGAATTACTTTCTATAGCATTGATCAGAAGTTGCACTTTCGACTCATCGTAGCGGATGAGGTTGCGCTCGAAATCAACAGGGAAAACAAGAATAGCGTCTGCTTCATCATTTAATAATTTATCCTCGGCCAGCTTTTCAGATTGTTCCAGATGATGGACATGAAAAAATGGAATGCCATCGAATTTGGCGATCAGTTGTCTCGAGTTTTCCGACATATCATGATCAACAACTACCAAATCAATGCGCTTCAAATCGTAGGTAGCTGCAAACACCAAAATCAGCATTTGCATAATCGGCACAACAAAGATCATTGGAAGAATGGTCTTGTTCCGAAATATCTGGCGGAATTCTTTTTGTAGTATGTAGATGATTGTTTTCATATGAATTGAAAGCTACGAGTTACGAGTCACGAGTCACGAGTCTTGAGATACGAGTTTCGAGTTTCGAGTTTGTCGAGATTACTTAAAACTCTTTTGAAGCCCGATTATCATTTTTTGTTCTTCGTCGAGCTGTTGATTTAGATTTTCAAAGTCATCATCATTTATAAAATCCAACTTTTTTGCTAATATTAATTGTGTTTCCAGTTCAAAAGAAGAACCCAACGAAATATCGAGAAATCGATTGAAGTCTTTCTTCGAGCCTCTTCCTGATCCTTCTGCGATATTGGAGGGGATGGAAATTGCTGAGCGTTTAATCTGACTGGTTAATCCGTACAATTCTTCATTTGGGAATTTGTTTGTTTTCTTGTAAACATCAACAACTAATTCAATTCCTCTTTGCCAAACTTTTAGATTTTTGAAATTCTTCATAGTTAATTATTTAAAGGTTACTATTCTTATCTCTAATTACTCGTCACTCGTTACTCGAGACTCGAGACTTCTTCTACTCTAACCTAATCTTAAACTTCCTAACACTAACCGCAATAAAAAACAGTGTCATGGCAATTAAAACTGTTGTCTCTTTCCAAATAAAAAAGATTCCGGTTCCTTTTAGCATAATGGTTCTGACAATGGTAATGAAGTACCGCGCAGGCATAATATGACTAAAATATTGCAAGGGAGCAGGCATATTTTCGATGGGGAAAATGAATCCTGAAAGCAATATTGTTGGCAACATTAATCCGATCATTGAAATAAACATAGCTGCCATTTGATTTTTTGCGGCTGTAGATATCAGAATTCCCAGGCACAGTGCCATCATGATAAAAAGAATGGTTTCAAGCATCAGTAAAATAAAGCTGCCATTTACCGGAACGCCAAAAACAAAATGCCCGGTCAGCACAATGATAAAAGCATTGGCGACTGAGAGTAAAAGGTAGGGGAGTACTTTTCCAACTATTATCTGAACGGGACGAAGTGGCGAAACAAGCAGAATTTCCATCGTCCCCAGCTCCTTCTCGCGGGTAATTGAAATGGAAGTCATCATGGCCGAAATGAGCATTAAAATAAGCGCCATCACTCCCGGAACAAACATATACGCACTTTTCATTTCTTCGTTAAAATACATGCGCACTTCAGGAGTAATTTGCATGGGCAGCTGCATTTCGGGATCCAGTTTCCGAATGTAGTCGTTAACAATGGCAGTTGTGTAAGAAATGGCCAGCTTTGCAATATTTGGATCGGAAGCATCGGCGATCAACTGCATTTTAGCAAGGCCTTGTTTTCCGAGTGTTTGCCCAAAATTGTTCTCAAAAACAATCACTTCGCGCACTTTCCCTTTTCTGAAAATGGCATCGATATCGTCGAGGTTATCAAGATTTTCGTCTAGTAAAAAATAGCCTGATGACAATAATTTATTGGTGATCTCCTGTGTGGTTTCATCTTTCGACTGGTCGTAAATGGCAATATGTACATCTTTGATTTCACTTTTTATTGCTGTTCCAAAGACCAGGAGTTGAATTAGTGGAATTCCAAAAAGTATCAGCACTGTTCGCGGATCGCGAAAAATGTGGAAGAATTCTTTTTTTATGAATGATCTAAGTTGTTTCATATTAGCAGCTTTTAGCTACGTGTCACTGGCATTTAGCTTATTTTGCTGTAGCAGATTAAATATAGTTCGTAGTCGTATTATTATTTCTCGTATTTATTTCCTTTAGTTCTCTTTTACCAGATAATATCGGTTCTTCTCGGATCGTGCTATAAGTTAGAGGCGAGTAGCTTATCTAGCTATTTTTAAAAACACTTCGTCTATGTTTGTTGCATTGTATTTTTCTTTCAGTTTTGCAGGCGTGTCGAGTGCTTCAATTCGGCCGGCATTCATTATCGAAACGCGGTCGCAATATTCAGCTTCATCCATGTAGTGCGTTGTTACAAAAACTGTGATGCCGTTATGCGCAGCTTCGTAGATCAAATCCCAGAATTTACGACGTGTAACCGGGTCAACGCCACCTGTCGGCTCATCGAGGAAAACAATTTTTGGATCGTGGAAAATGGCTACCGAGAAAGCCAACTTTTGCTTCCATCCCAGCGGCAGATCGCCGATGAGTTTATTTTTTACATTTTCCAGCTCCAGCTTTTGTAAGAGCTCGGTTTCTTTTTTCTTGCGTTGTTTGCGGCTAATTCCGTAAATTCCGGCATATAATTTAATGTTCTCCAGAATGGTCAGATCTTCATACAACGAGAACTTCTGACTCATGTAACCGATGTTCTTTTTTATTTTTTCGGTTTCGCGGTAAATGTCAAAGCCTGCAACTTCAACTTCTCCCGATGTTGGTGACGAAAGTCCGCAAAGTATACGAATTGCGGTTGTTTTTCCAGCTCCGTTTGCTCCCAAAAAACCAAATATTTCACCTTTCTTTACTTCAAACGTCAGGTTGTCGTTTGCCGTAAAATGCCCAAATTTTTTTGTGAGATTTTTTGCCGTTATAATGTTCTCCATCGTTTTTAATTTGAGCTGTTTACCATTAAACTCATAAAAACATCTTCAATTCCGGCGGGAATTTCTTCTACCAGTATCTTTTCATGTCCCAGTTGATGCAGATAATTATCGAGTTCATTAGTTTCCACTTCATCATTCAATCCGGTAAAATGGGCATATTGACCAAAAGCATAAACTGCTTCTGCTTTTTCAAAAGCCCTTAAATCGTTAATCAGTTTGTACATATTTTGTGCACCCACACGAATAATCTTTCGGGGAAATTTTTCGGTAACCCGTTGTGGTGAATCTACATCAAGTATTTGTCCGTTTTGTATCAGTGCCACCCGGTCGCAAAGATCGGCTTCGTCCATATAAGGTGTCGATACTAATATGGTGATTCCTTTTTGCTGAAGGTTTTTCAACATTTCCCAAAACTCTTTTCGCGAAACAGCATCCACCCCAGTTGTTGGTTCGTCAAGCACCAGTATTTTGGGTTTATGAATTAAAGCACAAGAAAGGGCCAGTTTTTGTTTCATTCCACCCGACAATTTTCCGGCACGGCGTGTTTTAAATGGTTCTATCTGAAAATAGATGTCGCGGATCAAATCATAATTCTCTTGAATCGTTGTGCCAAAAACCGTTGCAAAAAAGTTCAGGTTTTCTTCAACACTAAGATCCTGATACAGCGAAAAACGGCCCGGCATGTAACCAACCATCTTTCTGATCTTTTTGTAATTTTTAACCACATCCAGACTATCTAATTTTGCCTCACCTGAATCGGGTAATAGCAGTGTCATTAGAATGCGAATTAGGGTAGTTTTTCCGGCACCATCCGGACCTATTAAACCAAATAATTCACCTTCATCCACGTGCAGGTTGATACTACTAAGTGCCGTGGTTTCTTTATACGATTTTGTTATGTTGTTTATTTCGATCATCTTTTTAGTTTACAGTCTCAGTTTTCAGTCCAGCACTTTGTTTCTACCAAATTTTTCAGGATTGCCGTCATGTAATTCAAAAGTTTACCAATTTCCACACATTCGTTGTATAATTTTTCATGAATGTCATTGCTCAAATAGTTGCAGAAAAAGCAAAATCAAGCCAGGTTGCAGTTTCGCTGTTTTCGCTATCGGAGTCGGTAAGTTTGCTTAAAAAGTGCTTTGGATAACACCTTTTACGATAAGCTTCTGCAATGTTGGTGCACGTTGAACGAGAGGATCTTCTTATTTGATCGGTAAGCGAGTACTTTTCTTCTTTTGGAAATGTTTTGGAAACCTCAAAAGTATCCATGGCCAGTTTAAATGCCTTTTGATACGCGATTAAATTTTTAAAATCCATGATTTGTATTGTTGGTTTGATGCTATTTGTAACTGAACACTGCGACTGCTCACTGCCAATTAACTTCCCCCGGCATTCCAATCTTCAAAGTTCCATCATTTTTTACCGTAACTTTAACCGCATAAACCAGCTTTACTCGTTCTTCTTTGGTTTGGATGATCTTTGGGGTAAATTCTGCTTCTGATGAAATCCAGGTAACTGTACCTGTAAAGTGTTGGTTTTCGTTGGCATTCTGATCTGCCATAACGTCGAGTTGCTGACCAAGTTTTACATGTGGAAGTTGAGCGCCACTAACATAGACTTTAAGTTCCAGCTCGCTGATATCTGCAATTTTAAATAGCGCTTTTCCCGCAGTGGTCAATTCTCCCTGTTCCGCGTAAGTTTCCAGTATGGTTCCTGAAACGGGAGATTTTATGTTGCAACGGCTTAACTGATCGGCAACAGAAGTTTTTTGTGCTTCCAAAACTTCCTGCTCTTTGCTGATGAGTGTGAACTGCGTTTTTGTATTGGCAATCTGTTTATCTATAACGCTAATCTGTCCCTGAATATCGTCGAGTTGCTTTTGAGTAGCAGCCCCGTCTTTCAACATTTTTTTAATGCGTTCTTCGTTAATTTTCAGATTGGCCTTTTGCTCTTCGAATACGGCAATCTGTGACTGAATTGACTGGCGTTTAGCCACAACTGCCGATTGCTGCGCATCTAATTGTAAAAGTTGCAGGTGTAGTTGATCAGTATCGATTAAGGCAGCTAAAAATCCGGCTTCAATTTTATCGCCTTTATCAATATTTAATTCAAGAATCTTTCCCGGAGTTTCGGCCGAAACTATTACTGTTTCAGCTTCGAAATTGCCATAAGCGTCGGCCGTGTCGTTATCCGATTGGCAAGCCATTAAAAGTATTGGCAAAGAAATAATGTAAAGTATCTTTTTCATTCGTTTATAATTATTTATTTTTTATGGCAACTCATGTAACTCGCATAGTCATAGTTCTGATAATTAAAACAGTTTGTTGTTATGCTCGTTTCATAGTTTCTATGTTTTGCTTGTATATTTTAGTTCTGAATTAATGTGCCTGGCAATGTTTTTCCTTTTATTAAGGTGTATTTCTCGCGGGCTTCGTTGAGCTGAATTTTATGCAGTTCTTGTTTTAGTTTAGCAATGGTTTCAGCTTGTAGTTCCTGAACATAGTCGGAAGTAGTAATTGTTTCGTTCTCCAATTTTGAGGCGGCTGCTTTGGTAATCGCAGAACGCAGTTCTACCAGATTTTTATCGTTGGTGATCAATTGATCCAGTTTTCCGATCTGCTCTTTTTGCTTAATGAGTAAGAGGTTGAGGTTTTGTCTAAATGTGGCTTCCTGGCTTTGAAGCATTTCTTGTTGTATTTGCAGGACTTCTCGCTGCCGCGACGTTTGTTTCCAGTCGAATGCATTCCAAGAAACGCCCACACCAAAAAAATAGTAGCCTTTAAATTCGTCGAGTAGCATATTTAAACCTGGCTTGCCATAACCCAATTGGCCAAATCCGAAAAGTTTCGGGTTCCTTGTTTTCGAAAGCAGATCACTTTGAACAGACAGCTGTTCGCGTTGATCGCCAAATAACTGCAATTCAGGACGTAGTAATTCTGAATTGAATGAAAAGTTTGTTTGATAAGTGAATGCTCCGTTTTCAGGAAACTGTTTTCCGGTAAGCAGTTCCAGCATTTGGCGCGATGCATTTTTTGCAGCATCCAGTTCAACAATATTCTGCTCAAGATTGATGCGCTCGGCTTTTAATACCATTGCTGCTGAAGGTTCGGTAACTCCGTTACGAATTCCGGATTCTACGCGGCTTAGCTGCTCGTCAATGGCTTTAATCTGGGCTAGAATCACTTCTTTTTGCTGATCTACAACAAGTGCAGTAAAAAAAGTTTGTACAACCTGTTCGTTTAGTTTGTAAAGTTCTACTTCCAACTGACTGAGGTTGCTGTTCAAAATTGCTGTTTCCAGACTTTTATTCACTTTGGTCAATCCGCCGTCCCAAATGGATTGTTGCAACTCGGCGTAAGTATTATAACGGTCTTTCGAAACCGTTGGTATCGTAACTCCCGGCATTGAAACCGGAACCTCGGTTACTGCCGATTGATAAGTGATCTGGCCATTCAATGTTACCTGAGGCAAATAATTGGTTTCATGGTTTTTAATGGAAAGTGAATTAATCTCTTTCCACAATTCCGACTGTTTCAGGTTGGGATAATTTTGTCGTGCCCACACATAACAACTGTCTAGCTGAATATTGTTTTGGGCAACTGCCAACTGAAACGGAAATAGCAATAGAATCAGTATCTTTCTCATTTTATCAGGATTGAGTTAAGGACGAACTCCTTTACAGTTACTTTTCTTCTCTCAATAAATTCCATGTAGATTTTTTGATCATCATCAAAAAACAACAAAGACAGCAGAGGTTTTGAGGCAATAGGAAATATGTTTAAGCTTAGTATGCTGATCAATAAGTCGCGAGGATCCATTGTTCGTATAGTTCCCTTCTCCATCTCATGCTTAAACATCTCAACAACTTTTTTGGGTTGTAATCCGCTACTTCTAATTAATTCTGCCAGAAACTCCGGGTCGCGATTTATTTCTTTAAGAATGAAAGTAGGCAGAAAGGGATTTTTCATTAAAACGTCAATGTAATTTTCAATAAAAGCTTCCAGTCTTTTTTCAATTGGCAGATTCGACTCAACCATGCGCATTACATTGGGAATTATTTTGCAAAAAACACTTTCGAATGTAGCGTGAAACAATTGTTGTTTCGAGCGAAAATAATAATGAAGCAATGCTTTATTTATACCAGCTTCGTCAGCAATTTCCTGCATACGCGCACCGTCCATGCCTTTTCGGATGAACACATTTTGTGCAGCTGCCAGAATCTTTTCCTCCGTATTGTCTTTATTTATATTTGCCATGAGATTAGATTAACTATATGGTTTAACCATGTGGTCAAAATTAAAGGAAGTTTTTGGCTATCCAAAATTTTATGGAATAATTTTAACCAGATGGTTAATTATTTAACGAAGAGCTTTTATAAAGATTTTTACCGAAATCAGTCACATTAAAAATGAAGATAGCATCCTAATGAGAAAGATGAAAGCCGTATCTGAATTTGTCTGTTAAATTTTGAAACCTAACGTCTCAGTGCTCTTCTGTTTGCCAAATTAAGGCTGATG
>DASQBW010000190.1:0-2817 GCA_035635015.1 Draconibacterium sp.
ACCATATTCCACAGCTTTAGCTCCGTCGTTAAACTCAAGGAAACCATAAATTAAACCGGATGCAAAGCTGTCGCCACCACCAACACGATCCATAATTTCAAGGTCTTCGCGATGTTCTGCTTCATGAATTACACCTTCGGAATAACAAATTGCACCCCATGAATTTACTGTTGCGGTTTTTACTGTACGTAAGGTCGTTGCTATAACCTTAAAATTAGGAAACTCTTTTATTGCATTTTCGATCATGCCTTTATAACCGGACAAATCCAATTCTTTCAGGTTTTCATCGTTGCCGGCAACTTCAAGCCCCAGGCATGCTGTAAAATCTTCTTCGTTGCCAATCATTACATCCACATATTTGGCGATCTCACGGTTTACTTCCTGTGCTTTCTTTTCCCCGCCAATGGCTTTCCAAAGTGATGGACGATAATTCAGATCATAAGAAACAATGGTTCCGTGCTTTTTGGCAATTTTTACTGCCTCAATTACAGTATCTGCAGCGGTTTCTGAGAGTGCTGCGAAAATACCGCCGGTGTGCATCCAGCGCACTCCGAGTGTTCCAAAAATGTATTCCCAGTCGATATCGCCGGGTTTTAATTGCGACGCCGCTGTATTTCCCCTGTCGGAAACACCTTTTGCACCACGAATACCAAAACCTCTTTCGGTGAAATTTAATCCGTTACGAACGGTACGGCCACAACCATCGTAATCTACCCATTTTACGAATTGTGTATCCAAACCGCCCTGAAGCATAAAGTCTTCAATTAGGGCACCAACTTCGTTGTCGGCAAGTGCAGTTATAATCGCTGTTTTCTTTCCAAAACATCTTCTCAGACCACGAGATACGTTATATTCTCCACCGCCTTCCCAGGCGCGAAACTGACGCGTTGTTCTTATTCTGCCTTCTCCGGGATCCAGTCTTAGCATTACCTCACCAAGAGAGATACAATCGTAGGTACATTCAGATTTTGATTTGATGTTCAATTTTGTCATGATCTAATTATTGTTTATGCAATCGATTGCAAAGATAATATTCTTCAAAATAAAATCGCATGATCGCCTATATATCAACGTGTTTTTACTAAAAATTAAAATAAGCTTTTGCATTATTAAAACTGATATTTTCAACCATGCTTCCCAACAGCTCCATATCGTATGGAATCTCGCCATTCTCAACATCGTTACCCAATAAATTGCATAAGGTGCGGCGAAAATACTCGTGACGCGTATACGACAGATAACTGCGCGAATCAGTTAACATTCCCACAAAACGACTCAACAATCCAAGGTTCGATAAGGCCTGCATTTGTTTTTCCATGCCATCTTTCTGATCGAGGAACCACCAGCCGGAACCGAATTGCATTTTTCCGGGAACGGAACCATCCTGAAAGTTTCCGATCATTGTTGCCATCAGCTCGTTATCGCGAGGATTAAGGTTATACAAAATCGTTTTTGATAATTTATTCTCAATATCCAAACGATCCAGTAATCTTGAGAGCGGACGTGCAATGTCAAAATCGCCGATGGAATCAAAACCGGTATCAGGCCCTAATTTTTTAAATAATCGGGTATTGTTGTTTCGTAAAGCTCCAATATGAAATTGTTGCGTCCACCCACGCGAGTGGTCCATAATTCCAAATTCGTACAACATGCACGACTGGAATTTAACCACTTCTTCATTTGTAAGTGTACCGCCTTTTCGCACTTTACTGAATATCTTTTCAATTTCTGTTTCGGTGTAATCTTCAGCCAAAACTGTTTCAACCCCATGATCGCTCAAACGACAACCATTTAAATGGAAATACTCATGACGATCGTCCAGTGCATCCATTAAATCGCCAAAGCTTTTTATGTTGATGTTTGCCGCCTCTTCCAACTCACCTAAATAGGCATTGTATGAAGCCTGATTTTCAACAGCCATTGCTTTGTCGGGGCGCCAGGCCGGAAGCACATTCGTATCAAGATCATCGGCTTTAATCGCACGGTGGTACTCGAGCGAATCAACGGGGTCGTCGGTAGTACAAATGGTATGTACATTCGCCATTTTTATTATTCCACGACATGAATATTCGGGTGTTTGCAATTTGGCATTACATTCTTCCCATATCTCTTTTGCTGTTGCCGGACTCAAAACTTTATCGATTCCAAAGAATTTTTTTAATTCCAAATGTGTCCAGTGAAACAGCGGATTGCGCAAGGTGTGAGGTACCGTTTCTGCCCATTTTTCAAACTTCTCCCAATCGCTTGCATTCCCGGTACAGTATTTTTCGGCTACGCCGTTGGTACGCATTCCGCGCCATTTGTAATGGTCGCCATACAACCAAAGCTGCGTGATATTATCATACTCTTTATCCTCTGCTATCTCCTGCGGATTAATATGACAGTGGTAATCAAAAATCGGCATTTTTGCCGCATGATTGTGATATAGTTCCTTCGCAATATCAGTTTGCAAGAGGAAATCCTTGTCCATAAAAGCTTTCATCTAATTCTATTTTTATTGTCGCTTCACCCCTCTGTCTTCGACATATCCCCTCATGAGGGGAGAACTTTCTTAACATTGGCTTCTGTACCATTAGAAATTCTTTCCCTTTTTAAGGGAAAGTGGCGACAGCCGAAAGGGTAATTTATACTTTTATAAATCGAATAATCTTTTTAAGTGTCGGTCGTAGATATTTTCTTCTACACAATTGCCAACCACATCGGCATATTTTTCCAGCAATCCGGTGTAACGTTCGCCCATTTCGGCGGCTACTTTGTAACCAACATGAATCAACTGACGGAAGTTCGGGTTGTAATCCGCATGTCCCGGCATATGAC
>DASQBW010000191.1:0-4045 GCA_035635015.1 Draconibacterium sp.
ATGTACGGTAACGTCAAAAGCGCCCTGGCTCATTTGGAAAAAATCGTTTGCGATTGTCAGAATTTCCCAGAACTCAGCAGGAACATCGATCCAGATATCTTTTTGTGTTTGATTTACATCGTGTATGGAAGACATTAAACTAAAGCGGCTGATTATATTTTCCAGCTGCTCAATTTCATTTTTTAACTGTTGAAATATTTTTTTTGCCTCTTCTGCTTCTACATCTGGCAGTACCACATCGCAGTGGCTTCCGAAGGCCAGAAAAGTATCGCTAAAAATTGTAGGTTCTGTCATCAATATCGCTTTATTGGTATTAAAAAGACGGTAAAATTAAAAAAGTCGCAGACAACTTTAAAGTTTAGAATTCATCAATCCTTTGAAAATCCTTTATTTATATTGTTTCTCTGTAAGTTTGCCAAACTATACGATAATTGCCGGCAGCTCTCTTTTGACGAGAAAATTCAAAAGAAAAGGACTGCCTTGTTGACAATCCTTCTATTTATTTTTATTCGTTTATTCCAATCTGATCGAAAATAAAAGCATATTCCAGGGCGGTCTCTTTTATCCATTCAAAGCGGCCAGAAGCCCCTCCATGACCATATTCCATATTAATATGGAACACAAGCAAATTATCATCGGTTTTTAATTCCCTCAGTTTTCCAACCCATTTCGTTGGTTCCCAATATTGCACCTGTGAATCGTGTAATCCGGTAGTTACCAGCATTGCAGGATAATCTTTAGCTTCGACATTATCATAAGGAGAGTACGATAACATGTAGTTGTAATATTTTTCAATTTTCGGATTTCCCCATTCATCAAATTCGCTGGTGGTTAGCGGAATACTTTCGTCGAGCATTGTAGTTACAACATCAACAAAAGGAACTGCAGCAATAACACCTTTGTACAAATCCGGTTCCAGATTAATACAAGCGCCCATCAAGAGACCACCGGCGCTTCCTCCCATCGCAAAAAGTTTCTCAGAATTTGTGTATCCTTCATCAATTAAAAACTGTGCACAATCGTTAAAGTCGGTAAATGTGTTCATTTTATTTAGCAACTTACCATCTTCATACCATTGCCTCCCATTAATCTGGCTTCCCCGAATATGGGCTATGGCATATACAAAATCCCTGTCGAGCAGTGGTAATCGTGATACAGAAAAACGAGGATCGTTTGTCGATCCATACGAACCATAACCATAAAGCAAGGTAGGGTTATCACCGTTTTTTTCCATTCCTTTTTTGTAGACAATCGACATCGGAATTTTTGTTCCGTCATCAGCAATGGCATAAATGCGCCTGGTTTCGTAATCATCTTTACTAAAACCACCCAAAATTTCCTCTTGTTTCAACAAGTTTCGTTCCCTGGTTTTCAAATTATATTCGTAAATAGAATTTGGCGTTGTAAGCGAGGTATAGCTAAACCGGAAGAGGTCAGTGTCGAAATCGAGATTTATGTTTGATAAAACGGTATACACTTCTTCGTCAAAATCGATAAAATACGCTTCACCATTCCAGGGAATCACTTTTAGCCTGTTAATTCCTTCCTGGCGTTCAGAGACAACAAGGTAGTTTCGGAAAATATCGAATCCACTTAAATAAACATCATTTCTGTGTCCAATAACTTCGGTCCAATTTTCCTTTTGAGTTGCCGTAACCGGTGTTTTCATTAACCTGAAATTAAGTGCATCCAGGTTGGTTCGTATATAGAAATCGTTACCATAATGGTCGACCGAATATTCCAATTCTCTTGTGCGTGGCTGTATTATTTTAAATTCGCCTTCGGGTTGGTTTGCATCCAGAAAACGGTATTCTGAAGTTAGCGTACTTTCACTTCCGATGATGATATAATTTCTTGATTTTGTTTTATAAACGAAAGTGGAGAAGGTTTCGTCCTCTTCGAAAAAAGCAACTTCATCCTCTTCAACCGGCGTTCCAATAATGTGTTTCATTATTTTCATCGATCGCAGGGTAACATCGTCTTTAAGCGTGTAAAAAATTGTTTTGTTGTCATTCGCCCAAACTGCACTTCCTGTTGTTAAGGGAATGGCATCCTCCAATATTTCTCCTGTTTCGAGGTTTTTAAAATGAATGGTATATTTTCGGCGACTTACCGTATCTACACCATAAGCAATCATTTTATTGTCGGGGCTTACAGAAAGACCTCCAAGCATAAAAAAATCCTGTCCTTCAGCCAATTTGTTTTCATCGAGCATTACCTCTTCTTCTGCATCTAAACTACCTTTTTTTCGGCAGTTTATATCGTACTCTTTACCCGGCAATTGTTTGTAGTAATAAAAGTATCCGTTGTTTTTATACGGTACTGACTCATTTTTTTGCTTAATCTTTGACTTTATCTCGTCGTACAAATCTTCCTGGAAGGCTTCCGTATGCTTCATTACTGCCTCTTTGTATGCATTCTCTGCTTCCAGATATTGAATCACTTCCGGGTTGTCACGTTCATTCATCCAATAGTAATTATCAATACGCGTATGTCCATGCGCGATTAATTCTTTTGGAATTTTCTTTGCTACAGGTTGCATAATTTTTTCATTTTTTGTACAAGCCGCCAAAAAAAATAAAATTATGGCAGTCATCAAAATTGGTTTTTTCATTGTGCAGTTGTTTTTCTTAATGTGTTTCCAATTTAGCTAATTGTTACATTATTTGCGATATTTGCGCTTCATCTTATGCAAATAGAAATAACCATAGTAATCTACTTTTTGTTTATCATATGCATTGGTATCTACTCTGCTTTCAGGATAAAACAGCCAGGTGACTATTACGTAGCCGGTAAAAAAGCCGGGTTATGGCAAGTATCGGGAAGTTTACTGGCAACTATTCTTGGCGGTTCTGCCATTCTTGGCACTATAGAACTTAGCCAGGATATTGGCTGGGCAGCTTTATGGTTTTTGTTTTCTGCTGCTTTAGGTTTGTTTATTCTTGCTCCAATATCGAAATATGTTAGTCGATACGGTAACTATACTTTGCCCGAATTATTAGGTAAATTTTACGGTCGTAAAGCCGAAAGCTTTTCAACGATTATTATCCCTTTGGCCTGGGTCGGAGTTGTTGCAGCGCAAATAATTGCTGCAGCGCAAATTTTACAGGGTCTGGGTTTTATTTCCTATCAAAATGCGGCAATCCTTTCCGGAATTGTATTTATTGGTTATACTTTGCTTGGGGGGCAATTAAGTATTTTAAAAACCGATACACTGCAGGCAATTCTAATTGTGGCCGGACTTATAATTTTGGTTGTTTTTGCCTTAAATTCTGCTGAGCATAAACAGGTTGAACCACTGCAGTTTAAACTGCTGTTTAATGCCTCATTTACAATTGTCGATCTGATAGTATTATTGCTAACCTATTCGGTTACATTTATTGTTGGGCCCGATATTTATTCGCGTTTATTTTGTGCTAAAAACGAAAAAACGGCCCGGTTAGGTATCATAATCGTAGCCATAATTTTACTTCCGGTTTCCTTTGTTTTAACCTATCTGGGAGTTTATTCCGGAAACAACAATGAAGGAATAATGGCATTTGCCGGAAATTTACTCCCCGGTTGGGTTTATGGTATCTTTGTTGCCGCTTTGCTTTCGGCGGTTATGTCATCTGCCGATACTACTCTACTAACGTCATCAATGATTTTAAGTGAATTATTTACCGGAGACCTTAACGAAAAAAAATCGTTGCCGCTGACACGATGGTTGGTTTTGGCCATTGGTTTTACAAGCTTAGGTATTGCTCTGTTTATTACCTCAGTTATTCAGGCATTATTACTGGCTTTAAGTTTTTTTTCGGGAGCATTTGTTGTTCCTATGTTATGCGGATTGTTAAAGGTTAAGGTCAATAAAAGAAACGTTATCAGGGCGATGCTAATTGGTGGAATAGTTGCCTTAGCTGGAAAACTTATAACTTTAAATGACCATACAAATTTGGGAAATGTGGTGATAATATCGAGTTATTTTATCAATGGTATTTTTTTATTTTATAAAACCCGGTTATTTGGAAAGGGAAACTGATTTAGTAGTATAATACAAACACTA
>DASQBW010000192.1:0-2079 GCA_035635015.1 Draconibacterium sp.
CAATTTTGTCCCTGCACGGTTGACCGCAATTTTAATGGCTGCAGTTAGTTTTAACTTCCGGACCATTAAATTCATATTTAAATACGGACAGAAACATTCCAGTCCAAACGCTGGATATCCCGAGGCAGCATTGGCCGGTATCCTCAATTGTTGTTTTGGCGGCCCAAATCGTTATAACGGGAAACTGGTTGAAAAGCCTTTTATTGGAGAGAATCCAAGGCCGGTATCTGCTAAGGATGTTTACAAAGCTTGTTTTATCAATATGGCAGTAACGCTTGTGTTTATCAGTGGTTTTGTGCTTTGGTTGGTATAAACAAAAAAAGGACGGGTCAACACCCATCCTTTTCACTAACTAAACCAATAAAACTAATCAAACCTAAACTTATGAACTAAAACTATATTACAAATGTACGTTGTTTTGGAGTAATAAAGGTTAACCCAATGTTAAGAGTATTGATATCTAATTGTAAAAATATATGGGCGATAAATGTTGTTTATGATGGAGGAATTAAAATAAATAATACAATAAGAGATATAAATGGAATTAAAGTGACAGAATGTTAATAGGGGGAATAAAAAAAGGACAGGTCAACACCCGTCCTTTTCACTAACTAAACCAATAAAACTAATCAAACCTAAACTTATGAACTAAAACTTATGGTACAAATGTAGCGTGTAAAATCGAGATTGAGGTTATGCGAATGTTAAAAAATGTGTTTTATAACATATAATTAATTTATGGGGTATCAATATCCTCTATATGGGAAAAGTAAATTGTGAATGGTATTTATGGGTGATCCGATTGTTGATTGAAATAATAAAAAAAGGACGGGTCAACACCCATCCTTTTCACTAACTAAACCAATAAAACTAATCAAACCTAAACCTATGAACTAAAACTTATGCTGCAAAGATAAGCTGAAAATCAAATTCTGAAATGCGGCAAACTTTAAAAATGTGTTTTACAGCATAATTATTAACAATCGCTTAAACTAAGGAAAATACACAAAAAAACCTGCAATAAATTTATTGCAGGTTTTTATTTAAGTGTAATAGATTATTCGTTTGGTTTCCCTTTCTCATCGTCTGCAATAGATTCCCGCATTGAAGTATCGGCCATAATGTTTTTATATTTCATATAATCCATTATTCCAAGGTTTCCGCTGCGGAACGCTTCGGCAATTGCCATCGGAACCTGAACCTCGGCTTCGATTACCTTGGCTCGCATTTCTTGTGCTGTAGCTTTATTTTCTTGCTCCAGCGCAATTGCCATGGCACGGCGTTCTTCTGCTTTAGCCTGGGCAATGTTTTTATCTGCTTCAGCCTGATCCATCTGAAGCACTGCTCCAATGTTTTTACCTATGTCGATGTCGGCAATATCAATCGATAGTATTTCAAATGCTGTTCCTGCATCCAACCCTTTTTCAAGCACAACGCGCGAAATAAAATCAGGATTTTCTAAAACAGCTTTATGCGAATGCGATGATCCGATTGACGAAACAATTCCTTCACCCACGCGAGCGAGTACTGTTTCTTCTCCTGCTCCTCCAACCAATTGTTTAATGTTTGCCCGAACGGTTACCCTTGCTTTTGCAATGAGCTGGATTCCGTCTTTTGAAACAGCAGTTACGGGAGGAGTATTAATCACTTTCGGATTTACCGACATTTGTACGGCTTCAAAAACATCGCGACCCGCAAGGTCAATGGCAGTTGCCATATTAAAAGGCAATTCGATGTTTGCCTTTGCGGCAGATACCAATGCATGAACAACTCTTGCTACGTGACCTCCGGCCAGGTAATGTGCTTCCAAAGCATCGCGACTTAATTCAACATCGGCTTTTGCTCCTTCAATCATTGCACGAACAATTACTCCCGGAGGTACTTTACGGAAACGCATTAAGAACAACTGTAAGAGTGAAATTCGTACTCCTGATACCAACGCTGAAAACCATAATCCTATTGGGATAAAATAGAGAATTATAAAAAGTAATACGATTGCCCCGATTATTAATCCCCAGGCACCAACTGCTTCTACCATGTTTTATTTATTTAAAGGTTCAACTATAATTTTATTGGATT
>DASQBW010000193.1:0-4020 GCA_035635015.1 Draconibacterium sp.
ACTGTCGCCAGCCAGTGGCTGTTCGTGGCCATAAACTCTGAGATTGGCTTCCCAGCCACTTTCGGGAAAAAGTTTAATTCCTGTTTCGAGCAGCTTCAGGTGGTTTTCCATAATGTTATCTTCCTGCAGATCGGCCATAAACAATCCGTACTGAATATAAAAACGATTAACAAAAGTGGTGCGAAAACGAATCCCCGGACTGTTCACCCCCACCGGCAAAACCGGATTGTTAACAAACACGCCGCTTATAAACTGCGAGGTTTCGTCGTTGGCGTGGAGGTTATTATCGAAATAGTTAGTGGGATCCAGCTTTCCAAAGGTTACTGTGAAAATCTCCTGTAACATTTTGAACTCGGTCCATGCTTCCAAAACAATGAGGTTCTCCCCTTTTCCATCACCACCTCCCGCATCAGCATTTAGTCCTGACACATTAGGTATCAGTTCGTCCGGGCCTTGTCCGCCTCCGGCTTCAAGATCGAAAAACAGGAGCGCAGATGGGCCAAAACTAACAAAAGCAAAAATGTCAAAGGATCCCACTCCTTTCCACACCGTTTCGTTTTCGAGTGGTGCCTGTAACAAAGCAGTAGCTACTCCGCTAAATTGCAATTTGCCGGGTTCCTCAAGGATAGACTTTAACAATTCGTCCACCTGTTGGCGCCGCGAACGTTTGGTTTCGGGAATCTGGTCCAGGTCGTTTTCCTGAAACAATCCTAAAAACTGATCGACGAGAGAGGTATCAGAAAGTGTTGAATCAGGCTGCACCGAGCTAGCATCAACCATTATTGGCCATGCAAAAAAAACAAAGATTAATAGAGGCAGAAAGTAATATTTAGGCATCAGTAATACATTTTCTGATGAACAATTTAAGGAATTATTGACGGAGTGCAAAACAGGCACCACTTCTGTTCTTTCACGCCCGTAAATTTTTATTCCTCCCGAAAAATCTCGTCCAAAGCCTTCTTTCGGTAATCGAAGATCTCATTCAGCTTCTTTCGAATGATCAGGGCATTGGCCAGGTGTCCCAAAATCCCCATTGGCGGGATGTAGCTGATAATGTCCTTCATCAACACGCCGTTTTCCACAGCTTCGATATGGTGCTCATGGTGCCAGAGTTTGTATGGTCCTTCCCGTTGCTCATCAACAAAATATTTTTGTGGTATAACGTGCGTAATTTCGGTAACCCAGGTAGCCGGAACTCCGAACAAGGGGCGCACGGTATAAGCAATAATCATCCCTTCGTACGCTGATTGGGGCAAATCAGGTGTACGAATATCAAAGCCCATGTAAGGCGGGGTAATCCGTTGCAGGTTTTGTGGTGTGGATATAAACTTCCACAAATCGCTGAGGTTGCTTTTTATATATTGTTCGCGACGAAATTGATAGAATGCCATGGATTAACTGTTTTCTTTTTGTTTCACTTTAATCAACTTCGAAATATCGTAACCACGATCTTCAATACCTTGCAACAATTCGTTATAAACTTCTGGGGCCAATTGTGGGGTCCGGCTTAGTATCCACAGGTAGTTGTCGGAACTGCTGCCAATCACTGCCCACTGGTAATCTTCATCCAGTTCCAGCACGTAGTAATCACCATAAAAAAACCAGAAGAAAGAAACCTTTAGTTTGGCCGGTTCATTTTCGGGGTCGGGGATTTTAGCTTTTCCTACGGCTTCGGTGTATTCACCATCGAGTGTTTTTTTATAACTGCTGTTTACCACTTTAATTTTGCCATCGGGGCGCATCGAATAGTTGGCAGTAACTCCCACCAACCCCCGTTCAAAGCGATGGTCGTAACGGGCAATTTCGTACCAGGTACCGAGGTATCTCTGAAGGTTCAGTTCTTTTACTACCGTTTTATCTATCATTTGCTTTTGTGACGAACAGCTTGATAATAAGCCGCTTGCTATAAAACTAAGGATAATAAATGGAAGGAGCCAGCCCCTCTGAAGTATTTTTTGATATTGTGATGCAAATTGTTTAGCCATATACAATAAACACTAAACAAAGTATTTGGTTCGGATAAAAGGACAAATGTTTTTTAGGAAATGGAGCAGACTGGTGATCGCATAAAAAAACAAAACCTATCGACGTAATTGTCAATAGATTTTGTTGTGTGTAAACATCCCTAAAATAACTTAAAAATGTCTATATATAAAACCGAATTGATGATTCTGTTATCTGTATTCTGTCACAAAGTGTTTATACTTTTAATTCTCGGATGTTAATGTTGCATTTACTTTGGTGGTATTTCCTGCAGTAATTTCAACATCTTCCCTTGTAATACTGTATTCGCCTTTTTTAAATTCAACATCGATCAGTCCGGGTTCAATACCCATTATTTTGTAATCACCGTTTTCTTCAGTAAAAGAAGATGTGTAAACCGTATCAGCGGCCAAAACTGAAACTGTTACGCCTCCAACCGGATTATCCTCTGCGTCGGTAACATTACCCCTTAATATTCCTGTTGTTGACGGAGTGCTTGCTTTAATTACCGGTTTAAAAAGAAAACCGCGAATTCCGGCAGGACTATTTGGATTACCCTGAACAATAAAAGATCTGCTAACATCGAAATCCAGCAGTATCTCCTCTGATGATGTACTATCGATGTTAACTGCCGGATTAATTTTTATTTTAATGCCTGACTGAGCTCCACTTGGAATCGTAAGATCATAAACTGTGGAATCATTCATCACAATGCTTGCCGAGTCAACATATAAACGGATTTGATTGTATGTTCCGGCTTCGATAGCAGTATCTGTCAGAATTGCTGTAACTCCGTTGGTCAAATCAAGAAGATTAAACGATTGTACTTCTTCTGATACTGTGATAAACGAATATTCGTCCTGGTCGTCAATCTCGTGAATTTCAATTTTACTAATCGTCACATTGGCTTCTGCAACCGAATCAGTGGGGAACGGAGCATCGGTTAATTTTATAACAAGGCCTCCTGATTTCGTGGTCGGATTAGTAATTTCGTTCACATACTCTTCCTGACATGCCGTAAAAGCGACAATTGCGACTGCGAGTGCAGCGACAATTAAACTTTTAAATGATAATCTTTTCGTGTTCATATTATTCTAACATTTATTTTTGTAATTTGACTTTCGAATATAAAACAGATGGTTTTCCATTTCTCCTACCTTAAATTTTAATTTTTTTTATATTCTTGCAAAAGAACCGGTAGAATACAAGCGTAGATTATTGATCGTGAACAAAACAAATAACCCTGTAAATGTTTGTAAAGAGAAGGTCTTTAAAGACTTATTTATGGCCTATTCAAAAGATTTACATGACTTCCTTTATTATAAGTTTGGTGCGGAAAATGCTCCTCAGGACATTGTTCAGATCGCATTTCAAAAACTTTGGGAAAACTGTGCCGATGTTTCGCCCGAAAAAGCAAAATCATATTTATTTACTGTGGCCAACAACGAAATGCTCAATGCTATTTCGCGACGGAAAACAGTGCTGAGTTATCGTCAGCAAAAACCAAAAGACTATACCATTGAAACACCGGAGTTTTTGCTGGAAGAAAAAGAGTATAATGATCGTTTGCAAAAAGCAATTGAAGAATTGACAGAAGAACAGCGGGTAACATTTTTGCTGAACCGGATTGAAGGGAAAAAGCACCAGGAGATTGCTGATTTATTGGGAATATCGCGAAAAGCGGTTGAAAAAAGAATATATACGGCCTTGAAAATATTACAGGAGAAAGTGAACCTGAAAAAAATTTAGTGAAAGTCGAGGTAGGAAATTGATTCATTCATCTGTTTATTAATTGAAACAATGGATAAAAATGATAAAATAAGGAAGTGGCTGAACGGCGAACTGTCGGATTCTGAGCAGAAAGAATATGAAGCTTCGGAAGAGTTTGCTGAATTATCGCGGCTAATGAATGCTGTAGATGATTTTGCGGCACCCCCTTACGATCCTGAGAAGGAATTTGAAAAGCTGGCCAAAACCACCATCAATAATAAACCAACAATTTCGCTGTATCAAAGAGTAAAACCGGTATTGCGAATT
>DASQBW010000194.1:0-2966 GCA_035635015.1 Draconibacterium sp.
AAATAGCCTTACTTGCTTCATTCTGTTCCGGATAAACGGTTATCATCAGCAACTGGGCAATACGTTCTTCCAAACTCATTTTTTCCAGCTGCCGGTTAACCCATTCGTCGTTTTTAAATTGCAAAAACGGAGGCTCCTGGGCGCATGCATTTTTTGCGGTAAGAATCAATAAAAATCCAAGGAGTAGATATATGGCAGGTGTTTGTTTCATAGTAATTTTGTTAAAAACGAATGTTACACACTTAACGGTTTGTATAACGAATTAGTACTGTTTTTAAGGTATAATTTATAATTCCCCGTGCATTTCATTTTTTATACTCACGATTCCTTTTAAAGGAATTTAAAATCTATCTTCGTTCACGCAAATGTAATGTTTTAGTGCCTATGTTCAGGATGATTTTGATGATTGTTTTATGGTTTTTTACAAGTGGGTGCATGGCTCAGCATCAAACAGAAATTAGTGTTGGAGCTGATCGTTCATCGCTTTATTTACCCTTGCTGAAGGATAAAAATACAGGTTTGGTTGTAAATAATACCTCCATTGCAAAGGGAGAACACTTGGTGGATTTTTTGCTTGAGAAAGGGGTGGCAGTTCAAAAAATATTTGCTCCTGAGCACGGTTTCAGAGGAGATGTTTCAGCTGGAGGTGAGGTAGAAGACGGACTGGATAAGAGCACCGGACTGCCGATATTTTCGCTTTATGGCAACCAAAAGAAACCAACAAAAGAGCACCTTGAAGGATTGGATGTTGTTATTTTTGATATTCAGGATGTGGGATGCCGGTTTTATACCTACATATCAACATTGCATTATGTATTGGAAGCTTGTACCGAAAATGAGATTCCATTAATCGTTTTAGACCGGCCAAACCCAAATGGCGATTATGTAGCCGGCCCGATTAGAAAAGATGCTTTTAAATCTTTTGTAGGACTGGATCCCTTGCCCATTGTGCATGGTTGCACGGTTGGAGAATTGGCAAAAATGATAAACGAAGAAGGCTGGCACAGTGCCGAAAAGAAATGTGACTTAACAGTAATACCTGTAGAAAATTACGAGCATTCAATGCACTATTCCTTACCTGTTCGTCCTTCTCCTAATTTGCCCAATGATTTGTCTGTTCGCTTGTATCCTTCGTTGTGTTTTTTTGAGGCGACGAGTGTGAGTGTTGGACGAGGGACTGATTTCCCGTTCCAGGTACTGGGAGGATTAGATAAGAATTTAGGAAGTTTTGAGTTTACACCGCGGAGCATCGAAGGTGTTGCTTTAAATCCGCTAAATAAGGATAAGAAATGTTACGGTATTGATTTGAGAACATTGGATGAAGTGCCCGAATTTACATTAAAATATTTCCTTGATTTTTACTATAAATTTGAAAACGAAACTGATTTTCTAACACGTGAAAATTGGTTGAATTTATTGGCCGGAACAGATTTGTTGATTGAGCAAATAAGAAATGGTGAATCGGAAGCAACAATATTAAACAGCTGGCAGACAGAGTTAAACGCGTACAAACATATACGAAAAAAATATTTGATTTATCCAGATTTTGAATAACCCGATATTATGAGTCCATATCTTGTTTTAGGAATTGTTCTTGGTTACTTTCTTGTACTTATTTGTATTTCGTGGTTTACATCCCGAACAGCCGATACACAAGCCTTTTTTACTGCTAACCGGAAATCGCCCTGGTATTTGGTGGCATTTGGAATGGTAGGAGCATCATTGTCGGGGGTTACATTTATTTCTGTTCCGGGCGAAGTGGGTAATTCAGCTTTTTCATACCTGCAATTTGTTTTCGGAAACATTGTTGGTTACTGGTTAGTAGCAGGCATTTTATTACCGCTGTATTATAAATTGAATCTGGTTTCTATTTATTCTTTTCTTGATGATCGTTTTGGGCCGCGTTCGTACAAAACCGGATCTTTCTTCTTTTTGATATCGAAGCTGATTGGAGCAGCTTTCCGTCTATTTCTTGTTGCCGGGGTATTGCAGCTGGCTTTTTTCGATGCTTTTGAAATTCCTTTCTCATTAACCGTTGTAGTTACCATTGCACTTATTTGGGTGTACACTTTTAAAGGAGGCATTAAAACCATTGTTTGGACGGATACCCTGCAAACTTTGTTCCTAGTAAGTGCTGTGGTTTTTACAATTTTTGCCATAGCCAAAAGTCTGAATTTGGATGTGTTGGGATTGATAAAAACGGTTTCAGAAGAAAATAATTCGCAAGTCTTTTTTTGGGACTGGCGTTCGGGAAATAATTTTTTTAAACAGTTTATATCAGGAGTATTTACAACAATTGTAATTGTAGGAATGGATCAAGACATGATGCAAAAAAACCTGACGTGCAAAAACAAGCGCGAAGCTCAAAAAAATATGCTGGTATTTAGTTTGTCGTTTCTGGTTACTGTCGTTTTATTTCTGTGCTTAGGTGTTTTGCTCTATGTTTTTGCAAGGGAAAATGGAATAAATGCACCTGAGAATTCTGACGATCTTTATCCACTTTTGGCATTAAATTATTTTGGTCTACCTGTTGGGATTGCCTTTTTGCTAGGGATAACAGCCGCAGCCTATTCAAGTGCAGATTCTGCATTAACGGCCTTAACAACATCGTTCACCATTGATTTTTTGAAAATCCATAAATATTCTGAATCCAAAAGGCGAGGCCTTAAAATGTATACGCACCTGTTTTTTTCTATTCTGTTAATTGTAGTTATTATCTTCTTTCAGGAAATAAATAACCAGAGTATAGTGGTTGCCGTTTTTACCGCTGCAGGTTATACGTATGGCCCTATTTTAGGACTGTTTCTTTTTGGTATGTATTCAAAACGAAAGGTGAAAGATAAGTGGGTGCCTTTAGTCGGTATTTCTGCTCCGGTTGCGTGCTATTTCATCTCGACATATTCCGAAGTATTATTTAACGGTTATACATTTGGATTTGAGCTTCTTATGTTAAACGGAGCAATTAC
>DASQBW010000195.1:0-2427 GCA_035635015.1 Draconibacterium sp.
CAGAATTACGCGCCTGCTATTTTAGCCGTCAGAAAATAAAGTACAGCCGAATCCTGGCCACGGAAATAACAAATGGAAAACTTGATTTTACAGAATTAAACGAAATGGAAGAAGCCTCTATTCGCAAAAAACTGATAAAATTAAAAGGCATCGGCAACTGGACCATTGATATGTACGTGCTGATGAGTCTCCATTTCTCCGATATTTTTCCTCCCGGAGATTTGGCAACCATTAAAGCAGTTTACGAATTAGAACTTGTATCACCGGAAGCAACAAAGGAGGAGATAATTAAGTCCATGAAACGTTTTTCGCCAAACCGATCGGTGGTAACTTATATTTTGTGGCATTATTACATTCAAAAACGCAAACTCGTCCTGGAGTAAAATAGAATCCAACAAAGACTTTCAGCAGTTTTTACTAACTTTAAAACATGCTCGTCACCAATAAAATTTCAAGAACTCTGGAAGGACCATACCGTATTATTGGCTTCTATTTTGTTATTGTTGCGGTGATGTCGTTATACGAGCAAGCCTGGATTATTTTTAGTATTCACACTATTTTGGGTTGGTTTCTTATCAGCTCATATTCAGGAGTAGACATTGACACCGACAAACAACAATTCCGAAATTTTAACATGTGGTTTGGAGTATTAAAAACCGGCAAATGGAAACCGATCGGCAGGTTTATAGGTCTTACCCTTGTTCCTACGCACACAACTTATCGTTTATACAGCCGCTCAAACCGCCAGAGTGTTTCCCGCAAACTGAATTACAGTATCTATTTTGTTAATAATAACAAGCGTCCTGCCATATCAATAAAAATTTGCAAAAAGAAGGAAGAAGCCCAAAAATCAATGGATGAACTTGCCATTTGGCTGCACCTCCCGGTTTTTAGCGTGAAACATTAGTTGGCTCCAACTAAACCAATTTCTGATTCGAGATGTTAATTCTATTCACTGGACATATATTATTTTCAAGGGTTTTTCGTTAATTAACAAAGCAAAATCAGAAAACTTCGAAAAATGAAAGCTTTCCTCAGTATCCTCTTTCTTGTTGTAATTGTTTCAACTTCGTTTGGGCAAGTGAAAAAGCGCGATAAGGTTAAACGAAAGTACCGAAATGCAGAAGCTGTTTCGCGCGAGCAACCCACTGTTTTTGTGCGCGGTTCGGTGTACGACAGCGACTACAACCCTTTGCCCGGGGCAACGGTTACGGTTGACGGCACATATAAAGGCGTAAACACCAACGAAGACGGCGAATATTTCATTACCAACTTAATGCCAGGCCGCGCCCGTATCAGGGTTTCCTTTATTGGTTACAAAACCCATACTGCCGATATTATTTTACAGGAAGGCCGGAATGAAAAGAATGTGATGCTGCCAACTGATGACATCCATTTGGAGCCGATAATGGTGAGTGCTCAAAAACGCGAGCAGCAACTAATGGATGTTCCTACCGCAATTTCATCGGTTAGCGACCAACTGATGGATCGTGCAAATATTACGGAACTAAGTACTCTTGGCGAATTTGTTCCGGGTTTGTATGTACGCGAACAGGGAGCCAACCGCCCCACTTTTTCCATCCGTGGACTGAGTAGCGACGAAGTGAGCCCCAGTGCCCAACCACGTGTGTCGGTATTTTTTAATAATGTACCAATAAACCGTGCCAATTCTGCTTCGCTCGAATTGTATGATATGGATCGTGTGGAGGTATTGAAAGGACCGCAAAACACGCTTTTCGGACGTGGCGCACAGGCCGGGGCAGTTCATTATGTGAGCAAAATGCCGGAGAACAACTTTTATGGCAGAATTACTGCCGGATTAGGCGATTATGGCCAACAGGAATACCGCGGAATGATAAACGTTCCTATCATCGAGAACAAATTGATGATGCGGGCAGCGGGAATCTACAATTCGCGCGACGGTTATGTTGAAAATACTTTTGGCGGTGATCTGATGGGTAAAGAAACACTTGCCGGAAGATTTTCATTGCGTTTCAGACCGGCATGGAACCATCGTTTTGATGTGGTGGTAAACTACCAGAAAGATGACACACCGGGAATTGCTTTTATGCCCGACAGCCTGCCAAATACAAACGGCGACATCGGTATTTATAGTGGAGTAGCCTCACACGAGCAGGGCAAAAACCTGGGCACAGGAAAAGAAATTTTTGATGCTACCTTGAATTATCGCTTTTACATAAACGAACATTCGTACTGGACCAGTATTACTTCCTACCGCAAAACGGATGCCTCATCACGGTGGGATGGCGACGGCACAGCTTCGGCAGCTATCGATATGGCGGAGTATGCCGGATCATCACAATTTTACCAGGAAATACGCGGAAACTTTTCTCAGAACAGCAGATTGAACGGATCACTGGGTGGTAGTTTCTGGCGGGAAAAAGCAGACCAAACTTACTGGTTCTC
>DASQBW010000196.1:0-1992 GCA_035635015.1 Draconibacterium sp.
TTTTCCGACAACACTATCCGCGAGAAGAAAGAGAATGGATGAATGTCCTTCTCTGTCAGGTTAACCTGTGCTCCGAACAATTCTTTCAGGCGGCTAAAACGGATAATCTTTATGGCTTTGAGGTGCCCTGTTAACAAATTCAGAGAAAAAACTAGAACTCCGAGTGCATAAATCGCCAGCAGGTAGTGATACCATTCCAACGAAAATTGGGACTCGTTTGCCCCTGTAGCTTCGGGCAGGTAGGCAAAACTATTTGCTGCAGCCACCGGAATATCCTGAATGTACTTCACTTTGGTAAACGTTACCAGCGGGATGATAAAACTAACCAAAAACGACACCGGCAAATAAATCCTGTTAAACAAAAAATGTTTCTGGTGCTGAAACAAGGCCAGGTAGGCAATATAAAAAGCACCCAGCGCTAACGCAGCTTTTCCGGTATAAAGCAGGAAATCTTCCATTACTTTTTGTCTTTAATGAGCTTAACCAGTTCGTCGATTTCTTCTTCCGACAGGTTCTTCTCCTTTACAAAAAAGGCCACGGCACTTTTGTACGAATTATCGAAATAGTCGCTTACCACCTGGTTCATAAACGAGCGGCGATACTCTTCTTTCGAGATAAGCGGAAAATATTGGTAGGTATTGCCGTATTGTTTATAGCCAATAAGGCCTTTATCCTGTAACAGGCGCACCAACGACGAAACCGTGTTGTAATGTGGTTTCGGATCGGGATACAATTCAATAATGTCTTTTACAAAGGCTTTTTCCAGTTTCCAGAGAAACTTCATCAGCTCCTCTTCTTTTCTTGTTAGTTTTTTCATTGTACTGTCGTTTCAGAATTTATTGTCATTCCGAACGGAGAGAGGAATCTGTAACAACTGAGAACAAAAGAAATTGATTTAGCTCCTCTGATTTTCAATTCTCAGTCATTCTTCCTTCGAAATGCCAGTTATAATATTACAACGACAAACATACAACTGAATTATCAGTTTCGCAACTGAAATATCAGTTATTTTGCAAATTGCTTCGTTTTTAATGCATAAAATACAAACATTACATCCTTCTTGCTGTCCATATTTCAACCGGATATATTGCTTCTTTTGTGCAAAAAAAAATGCTGCTCCAACGAGCAGCATTTAACAATGTCAAAGCGTATATCGATTAAAAATCTCCTCCTCCCATATCCATTCCTCCTTCGTTGCCACCGTCATTACCCTGACGTTCCTCTTTAAAGTTATTAATCTTATAGCTGAGTGTCAGGAATACGATACGAGGCTCACGTTCCCGTTTAAACGAATTCTTAAAGTTGGGACCATAGCTGGTGTTTTCAAAGTTTGCTGTCGCAAACGGATCGCGGATACTAACAGTTGCGGCCAGTTTGTTATCAAAAAATTCCTGCCTGTATGAGAAATTGGTATAAAACATGGCACCTGATTCACCTTGTGCAGAAACCGAAGATCCGCGAAAATAAGCTGTTGCCTGAAAACGCGAACTCTGGGAGAACTTAAAAGTGGTATTCAAACGTCCACCCCAGTTGGTACTTTCCCTGTCAATGGATTCGCCATCGATTTCGCCTTTAATTTTATAATTGAATACGTTTACACTGGCGTTCAGAATCAACCACTCTTTATAATTCAGGTTTCCGGTTACTTCCACACCTGTTGAATAGTCTTTATCAAAATTGTCGGTATAGAGATAAAATATTCCGTCATCACCCAATTCCTGAGTTCCGTCAATAATGTTGTTGGTAATCCTTCTGAACAAGTCGGCCGACATATAAGAACGGCCTTCTCCAAAACGTTTTAATATTCCCAGCTCGTAAGAGTTTGTATATTCCGGTTTCAGATCGGGATTACCATATCGGATGGTAAAACGGTTGAAATAGCTTGGTGTGGGATCGAGCTGACGACCTCTTGGGCGGTTGATCCGTCGACTGTAACTTGCCGTAATATCTGCCGTTTCCAATATTGGATACGACAAGTGAGCTGTTGGAAAC
>DASQBW010000197.1:0-4410 GCA_035635015.1 Draconibacterium sp.
TAGTTGCAATGGCAACCGGAAGTATAGTCATTTTACTGAAAAATATTAAAGCAATACCTTCCAGCAACAAGACAAAAAACAGAAAATAAACACGCCCTTTTAGTCCCCATTTTATGCCAAATTTATCACCCAGAATTCCTCCCATGGAACGGGCAAACAGGTTCATCAGTCCGAATAATCCTGCAATCAATCCAGCTGTTTTCACATCCAACGAAAAATAGTCTGTATAATAGAGCGAGGCAATATTATTTATTGTTAGCTCAATACCAAAACATGCGCCGTAAATAAGAAACAATCCCCACACACGGTAGTCTTTCACGGCTGCAAGTGTATTTCCTTTGGCTGCCTTCTTTCCGAATTCATAATTCGGATCGTTCCGCTTTAATTCTTTTATATTGCCCTGAGGAGTATCGGCGGTAAACTTGTAATAGATTATCCCCATCACAATCATGGCAAAACCGGGAACCACCATGGCAAACCGCCAGGCCTGTTCATTTAAGTAGCCCAACGATACAAAGCCGGCAAAAACTAGTGGCATAACCATTTGTGTAACACCGCCACCAAGATTTCCCCATCCTGCAGTAGTGGCGTTGGCTGTTCCAACTATGTTAGGGGCGAACATTAATGAAGTATGAAACTGTGTAATAACAAAGGATGCACCAATTACACCGATTGCAAGGCGGAAAAGCAGGAACGAGCTGTAGTCGTTACTCAAACCTATCAGCATGACTGGTAGTGAGCCCAATATAAGCAGCCATGTATAAGTAACCCGAGGTCCTATTCTGTCGGCTATCCAACCGATAAGCAGTCGGGCAAAAATTGTGATCATTACCGAAGAGATAATAATATTACCAACCTGAGACTTACTTAACATTAGTTCTTCGCGAATAACGGCCATTAACGGGGCTACTCCAAACCAGCCGAAAAAACAAAGGAAAAATGAAAACCAGGTAATGTGAAAGGTTCTCATTTGAATGGATTTCAAACTGAATAAATCAATCTTGCTTGCTTTTGAGTTGTTGAAGTTTTTCATATCTGGTTGTGTTATTTTGATAGCAAAAGATTTGTATATCTTTATATCTGTAAAGTAACGAAATGTAATTTTACTATTTGGTAGAAATTTACCGATAGAACAAGATAAATGATATATTGTCGGTGTTTATAATGATATACTACCATTTCTTTATATGTTATTTATACATATAATAATCGACTGTTAAATATGAAATGAAAAGTTTCTAACCTTGTATTCTACTGTATATATGTATTTTATGAAGCAGTTGTGTAGAAATATGATCTTGAGTCTGGAGTAGTGTGTGTGGGAAATAGTTCAAACTGTTTGTTGCTTTAAATAAATGTTAACACTTTGTATTCAAATTTACAGATAATGTGTCAAAAAGAAAATAGAAAGAAAAAGGTAGCTTATGACTGCAATAATCGGTCTGTTAGCTTACATTTTGTCAATTGATAGGATTTAGAAACTCTAGAAATGACACATTCAAACACAAATCAAAACAACTTTACCCTGTTAACAAGCTATGAACTTTACGGAAAAAATTGGAAAGGAGAGCTAGCTAAGCATTAGCTATTGGATGTCCTAATAATTATAGATATGTTTGTTATCTAATTGGTATTTTTATCGTACTATGAATTGCCGTGTTTTTCTTCACTTACTTTCCGATACAGAAATTCTTAAAAATATGCCCCAGAATCTCTTCTGTGCCAACTTCGCCTGTAATCTCGGCCAGATAGTGTAAACACTCGCGGATGTCCTGTGCGAGGAAGTCGCCAGTAATTTGTAGTTCAAGACCATTCAACACGCGTAGAATTGCCTCGTGTGCATTTTTTAGTATTTCATAATGGCGGGCGTTGGTAACAATTACATCTTGTTGTTCAGCCTCGTCAATATTGATAGAGTGAGTCATGTAATCGATCAGCTCATCAATATTCTCCTTTTGTTTGGCTGCGATAAACACCGCTTTTTCGTTATCAGTGAGTTCCATTACTTCAATCTGCTGAATCGTGTCGCGCATACCGGAATCGATTTTATTAGCAACAATAATCAGCGTTTGATGCGGAGCAATTCGTTCGCGAATTTTTTGAATGCGACTTTCAACAAGCGGGTAGGGGTTATGTGTATCAACTACAAGTAAAACAACTGTCGCCTGTTCTAATTTGCTGTAGCTACGCTCAATTCCAAGGTTTTCAATCTGATCTTCAGTTTCGCGAATACCGGCTGTATCGAAAAAACGGAATGCAGTTCCGTGAATATTTACTACATCTTCAATCACATCGCGCGTGGTACCATGAATATCAGAAACAATAGCGCGATCTTCATTCAACAAAGCATTTAGCAGCGTTGATTTACCTACATTGGTTTCGCCAACAATTGCCACCGGAATACCATTTTTAATGGCATTACCCAGCTGAAACGAGTCTTTCAGTTTTCGCAATAACGCTTCAATTTGTTCCGTTAATTTGCGTAAAGCGGTTCGGTCAGCAAATTCCACATCTTCTTCGCTAAAATCCAGTTCCAACTCTACCATCGCGGTAAAATGCAACAGCTGATTGCGTAATGCACCAATTTCTCGCGAAAACCCACCACGCATTTGGTTCATGGCTAATTTATGGGCAGCGGCATTCGACGATGCAATTACATCGGCCACGGCTTCTGCCTGCGACAAGTCCATTTTACCATTCAGAAATGCTCGTTGAGTAAACTCGCCGGGTAAGGCCAAACGGGCTCCATTTTCAACCAAAACATTCAGAATACGCTGCTGAATATACACCGAACCATGACAAGATATCTCAATTATATTCTCGCCCGTAAACGAATGAGGCGCACGAAATAAAGCAATAACCACTTCGTCTATGGTTTCATCTTTCGAAACAATTTTGCCAAAATGAAGGGTATTTGCCGGCTGATTTACCAAAGATTTTCCAGTCTTCGGACTTTCATAAACCTTATCCGTAATTGTAATTGCATCGCTACCCGAAAGACGGATAACCGAGATCGCTCCAACACCGGGAGAAGTTGAAATGGCGCATATTGTTGATTGATCGAGCATAATTTAATCTAAAAAATGTTGGCACAAATATATGGATAATAAAAGTGTTTTGGCTTTGTTGATTTATGTTATCATAATTTTTGATTAATCATTTAGGCATTTCCTGTCGCATTTATTACATTTGAATTCTCAAAATAGAATGAAATGCCTAAAAACACTTATGATTTCCTAATTGTTGGAGCTGGATTATTTGGATCGGTGTTTGCCGCCGAAATGAAAAAAAGAGGCAAAAAGTGCCTGGTAATAGACAAGCGAAAACATGTTGCCGGAAACATTTACACCGAAAAACGAGAAGATATAAATGTTCATGTGTATGGTGCCCATATTTTTCATACCAGCAATAAACGGGTTTGGGAATACGTAAACAACCTGGTAGAGTTTAACCGCTATACGAATTCTCCTGTGGCTAATTATAAAGGCCGGCTGTACAATCTCCCTTTTAACATGAATACTTTTTACCAGTTATGGGGAGTAACAACGCCCGAACAAGCCAGTCAAAAAATTGAAGAACAACGGGAAGCATATAAACACATTCAAAACCCGAAAAACCTCGAGGAGCAGGCTTTGGTTTTGGGAGGTAAAGATATTTACGAAAAGCTGATAAAAGGATATACCGAAAAACAGTGGGGTAGACCTGCTACACAAATACCGGCTTTTATCATCCGCCGACTTCCTTTTCGTTTCACTTTTGACAACAACTATTTTAACGATTTATACCAGGGAATTCCGATTGGTGGTTACACAAAGTTAGTGGAAAAACTGTTGGAAGGAGTGGAAGTTAGAACGGAGGTTAATTTTTTTGAAGACAAAACCAATCTGCTTGCATTAGCTGAGAACGTTGTATTTACCGGAAAAATTGACGAGTTTTTTGATTTCCAGTTTGGAAAGTTAGAATACCGGAGTCTGCATTTTGATCATGAAATACTGGAAACAAATAATTTTCAGGGAAATGCGGTTGTGAATTATACCGATAGAGAAATGCCGTATACACGCATTTTGGAGCACAAACATTTTGAATTCGGGCAGCAGGAAAAGACCATCATAACACGCGAATATCCGCATGAGTTCTCAAAAGACAATGAATCGTATTACCCGATAAATGATGAGAAAAATCAAGCGATATATGAAAAGTATTTAAAATTATCTCAAGAGAAAAACAATATAATTTTTGGTGGCCGTTTAGCAGAGTATAAATACTATGATATGCACCAGGTTATTGAAAAAGCATTAGAAAAAGCACATCAAGTTATATTACAAATCTCTTAATACTCTGAAACGCTATTTTTATGAAACTAACATCTAACTCAAAAATTTACATTGCCTGTAAACCACAGGCCGCTAC
>DASQBW010000198.1:0-2766 GCA_035635015.1 Draconibacterium sp.
GGTTTGGTTCGTGTGAAGATTTACAAAGCGTCCGGCGAATTCTCTGGAGTTGTAGCACCTCCAACAAAATTCGATGACAAAATTGAAGGACAGGCACCCGATGTGGCCGTGGATGAGGAAGGAAATATTTATGCGCTCGATTTCGACAGAAATATGTTACGGGTATTTGAGCCAAAAATTACAGAATAGATAAGAGCTATTTTATGCAACGAAAAGAATTTTTAAGAACAACAGGCCGGCTTTTACTTCTCGGAGGAATTACCGCTTCTGCAGGTTATTTGTTCGTGAATAAAAAGGTGTCTGCTGCTTGTTCGGTTTCCCCAACATGTAAAAACTGTGGAACGGTTTCATCGTGTATTAATCCAGACGTGAAGGAAGAGCGGGGAGAAGTGGAAATAGAGCCATAATAATTTTGGTTTTATAACCCTGGGTTTTAACCCGGGGGAACGAGTGAAACGAGTATAAAAAGGCGCTTTTAGGAAAGCTGATTGAAATAGCCAAAGACTAAGCGCCGCAAAAACGAATGTAGATTAGAGAGGAGATATGGAAAATAACAGCAAATCACAAAGCCGCCGGAAATTTATCCGTAACGGGGTGCGCGCCTCATTGTTATTGTCGTTGGGTGCGGTAAGTGTTTCGGCGCTTCGTAAGGTAAGTGGCGATGATTATGTGTGGCAGATCGATCCGTTTAAATGCACGCAGTGCGGGCGATGTGCAACCGAATGTGTTTTGAATCCTTCGGCCGTAAAATGTATCCACGCATTTGATTTGTGTGGTTACTGCGATTTGTGCGGTGGATACCTGAAACCCGATGCAAACGCACAAAGTACTGCTGCTGAAAACCAGTTGTGTCCAACGGCTGCTATCGAACGTCGTTTTATCGAGGAGCCCTATTTTGAATATCATATTGATGAGGATTTGTGCATTGGTTGTGCAAAATGTGTGGCCGGATGTACTTCATTCGGAAACGGTTCGTTGCACCTGCAGATCATGCACCATATTTGTGTCAATTGTAACGAATGTTCCATCGCACGGGTTTGCCCGTCGGACGCCATTATCCGGGTAAAAGCCAGTGAAGCCTATAATGTAAAAGGCGATTTTACAAACAACCCAGAAGCCTGATCTTTTAAAATGAATAATCAACTTAACCAGGACAAAAACCAAAATAGCTTCGGAATTAGGACTCCGGACTTTCGACTTAAGTTAAAGTATGTACTTTTTACTTTTGCCTTTTTCCTTTTCACTTATAACCTGTCTGCACAGCAGCAACGTTTCCCAAAACCTGAGTTTGATACAGGATATGAGCAACCATCGCCGGTAACACCCGAACCGCGGGCATTGGCAATGGAATATTTCGATGTACTGGTACTTATCCTTGTTTTGGCGGCAGCAACTTATTTTGCCTTAAAAAGCCGTTCGCGGCAAGGTATTTTGTGGCTATCGATTTTCACACTCGTTTATTTCGGCTTTTACCGGAACGGGTGTATTTGCAGCATCGGCGCCATCCAAAATGTTACGCTTACCTTTTTCGATCCGGCCTATGCCATTTCGTTAACGGCACTGTTGTTTTTTGTCATTCCGCTTGTTGTTACGCTCTTTTTCGGGCGAACATTTTGTGCCGGAGCCTGTCCATTGGGTGCCATTCAGGATTTGGTGGTGGTGAAACCGATAAGTTTGCCAAAGTGGTTAAATAAAACACTCGGGTTGATTCCGTATTTGTACCTGTCGCTGGCAGTGCTTTTTGCGGCTACCGGAACCGATTTTATCATTTGTCGCTACGATCCCTTCGTTGGAATTTTTCGTATGGATGCCAAATTTCTGATGATCGTTTTGGGTGTTGCCTTCCTGTTGATGGGAATGTTTGTTGCCCGTCCGTATTGTCGCTTTTTATGTCCTTATGGCGTGCTGCTCAGCTGGATGTCGCGTTTTTCAAGCCGGCATCTAACTATCACACCATCAAAATGTATTCAATGTAAATTATGCACACACTCGTGCCCGTTCGATGCTATTGATTTCCCAACCAATGAGAAAGAAGTGGTGAAATCAGGTCTGGGACCAAAACGCTTTATAACCTATGCTTTGGTAATTCCGTTGTGGGTCGCACTGGGGGTATTCGTGGGCGCAAAATCGCATACTTTCTTGTCGAAAGCAAATCAGGATGTATACCTGGCAGAATTGTTGATTGAGCATCCTGAATTGCGAAATGATCCGGATAATATTGATATACAAACTTTCCTTGCCTCCGGAAAACCGATGGAGCAGCTGGTAAGTGAAGCCACTGTCATTCGTGAGAAATTTTATATCGGAAGTATGATAGCAGGAGGGTTTATGGGATTGGTAATTGGGATGACTTTGTTAAATACAGTAGTGTTCCGTAAACGCCAGGATTATGAGCCGCACAAAGGAAACTGCTTTAGTTGCGCAAGATGTGTGGATTATTGCCCGGTAGAAAAATAATGTTGAATAAAAAGGAAGAACCAAAATAATGAACAACCAGGATAAACTGAAACTCACGCATAACATTGCTTTAATTGCAGGTATTTTTTGTGCGGCTGTTGCACTGCTGCTTTTATTGAATTTTTGGCAGATCACCAAAACTGACCCCATTGAAAGTAAAGCATTGGAAGCATTGGTTGAGCGCTTAAAAGATGATGCCAATAACGAGGAGCTAAAAGAGGAGATTCGCAATTTTGATTTGTTGGCCCGAAAGGCTTATTTTAACAGTCAGTGGCAGGTAGAAACCGGCGCTTACATGTTACTTTTTGG
>DASQBW010000199.1:0-3359 GCA_035635015.1 Draconibacterium sp.
ATCGACCCCTTTGCCAAAGTTGCAGGAAAAGGAATTGAAAAACTTTTAAATGCCGGCATTGAGGTGAAAACCGGCGTGCTAAAAACAGAATGCGACGAACTGAATAAACGGTTTTTTACCTTCCACCAGAAAAAACGTCCCTACATTTTGCTAAAATGGGCACAAACTTCTGACGGATTTATTGACATTGACCGCGATGCAGAAAATTACGGAAAACCAACATGGATTACAGGACCACGGGCACTGTTGCGCGTACATCAAATGCGGGCCGAGGAAGATGCGATTATGGTGGGTACAAACACCACCGAAAAAGATAATCCATCGTTAACAGTCAGGCTGATTAAAGGGAAAAATCCTTTGCGCATAGTTTTAGACGAAAAGTTGCGTTTGGATAAAAAGCTTAATCTTTTTGATAATTCAACAGAAACCATAGTTTTTAACGGACTTAAAAACCATACCTACAAAAAAACCGAATTCATCAAAATTGATTTCTCGGCGCAGCTCCTTTCGCAAATAATGGAAAAGCTTCACAAAAAAAATGTGTTATCGCTAATAGTTGAAGGAGGCCAACAACTGCTCAATACTTTTATAGGTGCGGGTTTGTGGGACGAAGCGCATGTTTATACCGGTGATAAGGAGTTTGGTGCCGGTGTTAAAGCTCCCGATCTTCCTGAGGGTGATTGTGAAGTTAAACAAATCTATAACGATAAGTTGAGCATCATCAAAAATACGGCTAATGATAAACCAACTCAGGGCCTTGCGGAATAATTTTTATCTTCAAAACATTCTCAACATACATGAAGTAATAAAATAATTTATGGTTCATTTCGAAACCGTAATCTTCATTCGGATCGTAGCCTACAACCGGTTCAAACGTCCAATTTGGCGGATTTGCAGCGCACTTGGCATTCCAGGCACTCACATATTGCCGGTTCCATAATTCGTAGTACGATAAAGGCCGGTAGGTAGCGGTAGTATTTTGTCTCTCGTACCACGAATCAAACCTGGTATTAAATGTTTCAACATCATACTCAATACTGTCTTCGGCTGTTACTTTTACACTCGATGTTTCACTTACTGCTACCTCCTTCGTTCCTGAGCAAGCATAAATAAACAACGCCATTCCAAGGCAGATAACTGACAATATGTATTTTGCTTTTCTCATTTCTACCATAAACAACGAATATGATGCAAATATTGTTTTTAGTTAAATAAATTTGGAAATTTACCTGTACAAATTAAATAAATATGTTTGATTGGTATCAATTCTGGATGTGGTTTTATTTGATTTTTGTAATCACTGCAATTCCTGTTGCAATTATGATTATACTTGAAAAGAGATCGCCATTTAAAACTGCAGCATGGATATTGTTTCTGATACTGATCCCTATCCTGGGAATGATTTTTTACCTGGTATTCGGGCAGGAATACCGTAAACGAAAAATGTTTTCACGGCGCGGAATAAAAAGCCTGAGAGCTATGCGGCGTTTAAGTGCAGAACAATTAAAAAATATCGAACAAAACAAACTTATTTCCCAGGCCGGACTACAAAACCAGGCACAATTTATACGTTTATTGCTAAATAATTCCGACTCGCTGCTAACTACCGGAAACATTTTAAAACTGCTGAAAGACGGACAGCAAACCTTTGATCATATTTTTGAGGCGATTGAAAAAGCACGCCACCATATTCACCTGGAATATTACATTTTTGCCGATGATAAGATTGGCAAAAAACTGAAAAATTTATTGATTAAAAAACGGCAGGAAGGTGTTGAGGTGCGCATTATTGTTGACGATGTTGGGAGCTGGGGACTTAAAAAGAAGTTTTTTCGCGAATTACAGACAAAGAACATTGAGATACATCCTTTTATGGAAGTCCGGTTTCCACGGTTTACCTCGCGGGTGAACTACCGTAACCACCGAAAAATAATTGTTATCGATGGAAAAATGGGCTTTATCGGCGGAATAAACATAGCCGACCGTTACATTGAAGGCATGAAAGGACTGGGATATTGGCGCGATACGCACCTGCAAATCGGAGGTGATGCTGCTACAACCCTGCAAGTTATTTTTGCTGCCGACTGGTATTTTATTACCAAACAAAATCTTTATGGAAACAAATACTTCCCTCCTCTTTCCGATGCTCCGGGAGTTCCGGTACAAATTTCGGCAAGTGGCCCCGATTACAGCTGGAAAAGTATTGAACAAGCTTTTTTTGCAGCCATTGCCACCGCCAGAAAAAAAATATTCATTGCTACACCTTATCTCATGCCTCCGCAAGACTTAATCACCGCACTGAAAACAGCGGCCCTTAGCCAGGTCGATGTTCGAATTATCATTCCTGAAAAATCGGATGCCATTATTTCAAAATGGTGCTCGTTTTCGTATATCGAGGAATTGCTGGAAGCAGGAGTTCGCATCTTTCTTTACCAGAAAGGTTTTATTCACAGCAAATACATGTTGACCGACGATTGTATTTCAAGCGTAGGAACCAGTAATTTCGATTTTCGCAGTTTTGAAACCAATTTCGAAGCCAATGCATTTATATACCACGAAGATTTTGCGAAGGAACTGGAAGAACATTTCTTTTCCGATTTAGAATACTGCCGCGAAGTAAAATACCGCGAATGGCGAAAACGTCCCGGTACGGATAAGATCAGGGAGTCGCTGGCACATATTATTAGCCCGATGTTTTGAGGCTGGAATTGCTGGATACTTGATCGTTGAATATTGGTTATGGATATTGATCAATGATTATTCATTTTTGATACCCGATACTTAATCCTGGATACCCGATACTTAATCCTGGATGCTCGATACTTAATCCTGGATGCTCGATACTTCCACTGGTTCGTGGACTGCGCTTCATAAAAAGTTACCAGTCGCAAAATTGCAGTTTTCAATCTTTTGCAAAAGTTTACCTCTCGCTGATTTGCAAGAGCGTTTCCAACGGCTCAGATTAGCTCTCGCTGATTTGCAGCAGCAAAACTTATGCCTCCGGTTGGCTCTCGCAGAATTGCGGCTGGCAATCCTACGGGAAAAGTTGTTAGCCGCAGATTTGCGAGAGCTTGCATATCAGTGATTTACATAAAAAACAGACCTTCAAGGTTTTAAAAACCTTGAAGGTCTGAGAATACGCGAAAGTACAAAAGAAAGGATGCCATCTTTCTCTGTACAAAACAAATAAAGATTGCATCCTTACAAATTACCTTTCAATTATAAGGCTGCAGCAAGCCTAAAATCAATAAGTTACAGGGATTCAGAAAACAAAAGCACCTCAAAAGAATACATTCGAGAGAATTCATAAAAAAAGAACCGATCAGAATACCCGCAAAAACATCTGATGAATAAATTAC
>DASQBW010000200.1:0-1691 GCA_035635015.1 Draconibacterium sp.
TCACAATATCATATAAATTCGCTGAAAACGGCGTAGAAAAGTAAAAACTGCCAGACAAATAAAAGCATACAGCCAAAATGAGAAAGGGTGCACAACATTTTGCGAGCTAAAATGTTAGGATGAGATAATTTGAATATGAAGGTAAAATGACAACGAAACAAATTTATATCAGCTTATTATTTGGAATTGTTGCCGTGTTGTTTGCTTTAAATGCAAATGCTCAGGAACATCACGATCATGAAGACGAGCATGACCACTCCCATAATCAAAAAACTGAAATAGGAATTGGCAACTCGCTTGTTTATTTTTTTGGCGAAGACGAATTAAGCTACGGGCTGCATTTGCACGTGGTACGCAATATTGGTTTTTCGAAGTTTGGAGTGGGACTGGCCTATGAACGGATTTTCGACGAACATAACCATAATACAATTGGTGTGGTGGGAAGTTACACGCCGGTTGAGCGTTTACATTTTGCGTTAACACCCGGTATTGCCTTTGAAGGCGAGGGCTGGGAGGAGAAAAATTTTGCGCTGCACTTCGAAACTGCATACGATTTCCAGGTGGGCGATATCCATCTCGGACCAATGGTTGAGCTTGGCTATAATTTTGAGCATGTTCATTTGAGCATGGGCGTACACATCGGTTTTGGTTTGTAGGTGGTTGACGTGCAGGTTTAGTCCGAGAAGCTTCAAAGCTCCGTTCCCCTTGGCGAAGGGGAACTAAAGGGGGATTGGTAAAATTAAACTTATTGTTGTCCGCTGCCCTGATAACAACACTATTGTGGCTTTGCGAGTGTAGCGAAGCAATCTAATCCTCCGACCGACTACCGTCGGCCACCTCCATTAGCAAAAGGAGGACGCGCTTCGAAGCTTCGGGACTTTCGCGTGTAAATGCGTTATATACTTCTACCTTCGAAATACAAAACAAATTGATCTTCACACTGTTCTACTCTTGAAAAATAAAAGCTGTTGATTATGAAGTTTTTACATACCGATAATGACAGGACAACCTTGTTGATCCGCCTGATGGTTGGCGTAGTTTTCTTTTCGGAAGGGCTTCAGAAATTTATATTTCCGGCCCTTCGCGGAGCAGGCCGCTTTGAGAGCATTGGATTGCCCGCCCCCGAATTGCTGGGGTACTTTGTGGGGAGTTTTGAGGTGCTTTGTGGCTTGCTCATTTTATTGGGATTTTTAATCCGATATGCAGCTGTTCCACTCATTATCATTATGATTGTTGCTATTGGTACAACGAAAATACCGATTCTTACAGATGATGGATTTTGGACAATGATGCATGCTGCCCGAACCGATTTTTCGATGCTACTTGGTAGTATTTATTTGCTGATCAGGGGAGGCGGCTATTGGTCTCTTGATCGTTGGTTGCACAGGTAAATTAGTTGAAGAAGTCACACTCCAATCCTTCGTCCGCCTGAAGCGGCCACCTCCTTTTCGAAAAAGGAGGACGCGCTTCGAAGCGCCGTCCCCCAGACATGGGGCAGGCACAAATGGAGAAGCTTATTCTGCCGGCTTAATTGTTTTGAATGGGCGCAAAGGAATGGATATTATAGCGTTACCCGCGATTATTTCATTCTGGAACTGTTGATCGAGATGTCAGCAGTAGCCCATATTTCCGTTAATTGCTGATTAATTTCGTCGGCTTGATCATTCTCGCCGAGTTTAATATAAGCCAGT
>DASQBW010000201.1:0-1750 GCA_035635015.1 Draconibacterium sp.
GGGATTGGGAAAACAAAAAAGAAGAGTTGCTGTTTACCGATCCGGAATGCACCTCAAATAACGGGACAAAATCTACGCCTGTACTAAGTGCTGATTTATGGGGAGATTGGAGAGAAGAAGTGATTTGGCGCACACGCGATAATCAGAAACTAAGGATTTATTCAACCACCATTCCTAGCAATTATCGTATGGTAACATTAATGCAGGATCTGCAATACCGGATTGCAATTACGTGGCAAAATGTTGCTTATAACCAACCTCCACTACCCAGCTTTTTCCTGGGAGAAGGAATGAAGTAAAATACCGGAAATTAGCTTGGAATATTGACAAGGTATACAAACACAACGGGTGACTATATGTTAAACAACTAGTCACCCGCTGTGTTATAATATCCCGACGAACAAGTTGTCGGGATTAATTCAACTAACAGAATTTGGTGCTCCGCCTACCGACGGATTCCAAATCCTGAGTTTCATTAAAAAGGCAAGCCTGTAAGCCGGGTCCTGTCACCCTGATATTGCGCAAGCAATCGTCAGGGGCTTTATCATTTATCTGGTCCCGACATCACTGCCGGGATCCTGCAGCCTACCCCTCCAAAGTCCTTTGTGCGTTAGGAATAAAGCGGGCAGCTTCATTGTACCGCAACAGCGGCAAACACTTTGGATATACATGGCTTTGCAACCCGTGAGACGTACGGCTGGCGATGTTGCCACCTCCACCGGTGCGCTTTTACCACACCTTTTCACCCGTTCTCCCGATAAATCGGGAGTGGTTATTTTCTGTTACGTTGCTATCCCCTTTCAAAGATCTTCCCGCTAGGAAGCACGGTGCCCTGTGTTGCCCGGACTTTCCTCTACTCTGTTTAACCAAAGTAGCGATAAAGCGGCTTGCCGGGGCAAAAGTAAGAAAAGGATTAATTTAAAGGATAAAAGATGAATAAAAACGATGAATTGGAAAGATTAAGGATTAATTGAATTTACGTTGATGCAACTTCTTACGCGATGATACAAGAATAGCAACCAATTCTGATGCCTCCTTTTCAAGTAGATTTCGCTGTTCGGATTAGATGAGCTGCAAATTCTCAATTAATTCAAGCCAGAACTGCGATTCATCAGCTTCTTCTACTACAATTTTGATCTTCGAGACAAATGCCGCTGTTGATTGTGCTAATTTTGCCGCTCTGTAATTGGCGGCAACAGAAGATGAGCTTCTAATTAACTGACCTTGGATATGTCTCCCCAAATAATTATGGGGTAGACTTTCTGCTAAACGAATACAATCAATACAAAAGCTTTTAGTTCTTAGTTTGAGGTCTCTTTCTTTGTTCATGATTAAAGTTTATTGGTGATTACACATACAAATTACATAATCTTCCCCAATAATCCTTAATCATTTATCTTTCATCTATTTAATTAATCCTTCAAACTCATCCTTAATCCTTTATCAATCATCCTTAATCTTTTCAATTCATCCTTTTCGCAGAATTACCATCGTAGCACCATAGCCGTACTCCTTAAACGAAGCATCCTGAAAGTAGTACTTTTTAAAATTTCGTTTCAGCAGGTTGGTTACTTCCTGTTTTAAAACGCCCTGCCCCACTCCGTGAATAAATACAATTCGTTTGGCGTGATTTTTTATCGCAAGGTTCATTTCCGATTCCACTGCCTCCATCTGAATTTCCAGCATTTCGCGGTTACTCAAACCTTCCGAATCATCCAGCAATTCTGTTATATGTAAGTCGATTACCACC
>DASQBW010000202.1:0-3982 GCA_035635015.1 Draconibacterium sp.
ATATATAAAAATAGATATTAGTAAAATTAAAAAATATCTATTAGAAATAATAAAAATATAATGATTTTAAAATCAGACTTGAAGATATTAATTGATTCACAAAAAATACCTTTGGATCAAATTAGTTCCTATATAAACAGAGAATTAGTTGATCAAATTCTGGATGAAGAAAGTGAATTAATTATTATAACAGGTTTAAAACGAACGGGGAAAAAATCGGTGTTGTATCAGTTAAAAAAACGTTACTCCGATGCAACATTTTACGCTAATTTCAGGCATCCCGGATTTTATGGTTTTGATCAAAATGATTTTTTTAAGCTGGATGAAATTATTGCATCAACTGAAAGCAAAATATTACTGCTCGACGGAATAGCAACAATGGAAGGCTGGCAAGATTATATTCGCCAGAAACTGGATGATGGGTTTCAAGTAATTTTCACGACTTCAAACGCCGGGGTACTGAATAATGAAAAGGGAAGGAGTTTGACAGGGAGATACATGAGTAAAGTGATTACACCACTGTCGTACAATGAATTCTGTTCGTATCATTCGCTGGGGCGGGATGAAAATTCGGTATCGGATTACATGGCAAAAGGTGGTTTTTTTGTGCCCGAAACCAGCCGTGATGAATTTTTGGGCCAGTTGTTTGACGATATTGTTGTGCGTGAGATCGGGATTACTAATGGTATTCGCGATCTGAGGGCATTTAAACGGCTGAGTTTGCATTTATTACGCCACGTTGGCGAAATGATTACCGCCAATCAGCTAAAAAGTATTTTGGGCATAAAAACCACTACTACGGCAGTGGACTATTTAAATTTTCTGGAAGCTGGCTTATTAATGTACTATCTTCCAAAATTCAGCTACTCACTACGAAAACAGATGGTAAATCCTCGAAAGGTTTATGTGGCCGACACTGGATTTGTTAATGCTGCAATTGTTAACACGGATGATAAATCGGATCAGCTACTCGAAAACCTGGTATTTTTGCATCTAAAATCGAATTATACCGAATTGTATTATTTCTCGGAAGACGGACATTGTGATTTTATTGGCTTTGGTAAAGATCAGGCGAAAGTTGCGGTGCAAGTTTGTGCTAAATTAGAACAGGATAACCTGGAGTTTGAATTGAATGGCTTGCTGGAAGCGATGGAGTTCTTCGATTTCAAAGAGGGGACTTTGGTAACTTTAAATCAAACGGACACGTTTATTCGCTATGATAAAACAATTCGTGTGGTGCCTTTTTATCATTTTGCGACTCAGAGATAGCGTCTCACTTTTTTGCAGTAACTTTTATAGGACTCTCCATAATTTTTCAGCATAAAACGTTCTTCTTTCAATATAAAAAGATGGCTACCTACAATAGCTGCCAATGTAAAAACAATTAAGAAAATACCAGGAATAATCATTGCTGTTCCCAGAAAAAAGAGATTAAGTGCCAAAAAAAATGGATTTCGGGAAAAGGAGAATATTCCTGTTGTTATAAGCTTGCCCCTATTGTTTTTATCAAGACCCATCCGAAACGAGTGGCCAAAGTCATGGAGTGTTTTGCCCATTAATATCAGCGATAATAGAATGTATACGGCACCGGCACTCTTCAATATAAGCGACTGGAAAACAGGTTCTATCAACCAATCTGGAAGTATTGAATAAGACAGATGTAATACCGGCCGCAGGATTTCGAAAAGCCAAAGAAACAGAACTACTGCGAAGGCGATAAAAAGGGGAAACTGTTGTATACCTTTTTCCTGTTTGAATGGGTGTATCTGAACATTCTTCTTTCGAAGTTGAATTACCCTGCCGGACAAAAAGATGACCAATAACAGAAAACCCGAAAACGGTACATAGCAGAAAACATGCATTGTGAAATATTCACTTTTTATTTTCTGCTAATTTAATGCGCATTATTGAAATATAAACTTAAATCCCATAGAAACAATATCAGCTTTTAAACCATCGCTTCGGTCATAGTGACTGTACTTGAGATTGGCATTTTTTAACGCGAACTTACTTATATGAAAGTCGTTAAAAATATCGTTGTAATTTAATGCGACACTGTATTGATTGCTGTTAAACTTTGCAAGGTCGGGATCTGATGTGTAATAGGTTTCGGTTGAAAGATGTGTTTCGTAAGGTGCATAATATTTAACTTCGCTTTGCGTGTAATACCGGTAAGATGGGGTAATTGATAGTTTGGGATTCAGCCTGATTGGTAAATCAAAATTGGCTGTGTGTGCTTGTAAACCCCAATCATCGGTGTAATAACGATAGTAACTTCGCAACACAAATGTTTCGTTAAGGTAATAATTTAAGCGTGCCCCGATGGGGATTTTCAAACGTGACGAAGGCAAGCGTTCAATGTCATCAGCCAGTTGATAAACGCCTAAATTTTGCGGTGTTGTATAAACCGGAATATAACTTTTTTCGCCAATGTAATAGTTGGCCTTATCGGCAAAATAAATGCGATGATACGGGGTAGACAGCAGTCCCTGTTGGTACACAACATCGAAAAACAGGGCAGCTTGCAAACGTTCGCTCAGTATTTGAGATATAAAAAGCGACATGGAAAAGGAATTACGTCCGCGCTTATCAACCGACGAAAAATCTACAGGATGATAATCGGTGGAGACAGATCCGTTTTGATCGAGGACATCAACACCGTCAAAATAACCATTCGATAAGAAGTCCTCTCCATAAAGATCATATTCATGCAGTTCGGTAGGATAAATGGGGCGCCACTGATCAAGATACACCATTCCTCCCAAACCGAACTCCGTATTTTTTTCATTAAAAAGTTTGGTAAGATTTCCACCAAAACCTACCGACGTATAATCGTACTCGTTGGAAACTGCCACATTTGAACTCCAGATAAAATTACGGTCATCGGAACTGTGGCTGTAAGTAAGGTGCACAGAAGCTAGCACATCGCTTTTGGATGCTCCTGATGATGCAAGCCAGGGTGTTCCTGTTGGCTGACTATTAGCGGGACCATAATCGTCATCATCGTCTTCGTGTTCATTTTCATATTCGTCGTCATCATCATCACTACCTCTTGATGCTCCGGTATTGTTAAACGGATTGATGTTACTCGATGATGCAGATGAGTATGCGGAAATACCGGCATCAATGGTTAGTACATCGTCGTCGTTTAACGGAAGACTAATAACTATAGTTGGTGTAATATTATCCAGTTTTTCGGTTCCCAAACCTCCACCAACTGCCGAATTTTCTCCATTCTGTTTATAAAGGCTCATTAAAAAATCAACCTCGGTGGCTTCCAGTACTTTCTTCTTGTACACTTCCGTTGAATCCTGATTTTGGGCACTTGCGAGCAAGAAGCTAAAAAGTACCAGAAAGATAGTTCCAATTCCTCTTTTCATAAACTGACTTTTAATTGCAGCCACATCCTCCGCCTGTTTTTCCACCATTAGCTCCTGCAGCTCCTTCGCGGTAAACCTGAAAACTGGTTTCGAAACGTTCGTTTGTGTTTGCCGATAATTTCATGTCGGCATCGTTTATATATACTTTTTCATATTCTTTTACCACCGTACAAGAGGCCAATAACAGCAGTGCAAAAATCCCAAATATTAACTTTTTCATTTTTTTACAGTATCAAGTTTTATGTTTTCTGATTGGTGTATTTTTCCCTCGTCGTCGACAATAACACATTCTATCCCGGGTAATTGATTTATAAAATTGATGCCGGTTTCGAGCCCCATAACAAAAACCGAAGTTGCCAAAGCATCAGACAATTCTGCTTTAGGCGCAAAAACACTTACGCTCGAAAGTCCGCTTACAGGCCATCCGGTTCGCGGATCGATAATGTGCGAATATCTTTTTCCATCAAATTCAACGTATTTTTCGTAATTGCCCGAAGTTACCACCGCATTATTATTGAGCGGAAACCACGAGAACACCTTGTTTTTATTTAGAGGATTGGTGATACCGACCATCCACGACGAGCCATCGGCACGTGTTCCCC
>DASQBW010000203.1:0-4880 GCA_035635015.1 Draconibacterium sp.
GCGTTAAGGGAGAGGAAAAACAAAATTAGAATTAGGTTCTTTCGTTTTATCATTTTAGTTGAAATTATAGGTATTAATAAAATTTATATTCTTGTTAATAAGGCGATTAAAGGCCTTCAACATTTGTTTCGATACTGTATATTTTGTCGTAACTGGTAATATAAAGGGTCTTATTTTCTGGTCCTCCAAAACAGCAGTTAACCGGATAGGTTGGGAAATTAACAATCCCTACAAAGTTTCCTTCCGAATCAAATATTTGTAGTCCGGCGTAGGTAGCCACATAGAGGTTGCCCAAGGCATCTACTTTCATGCCATCGGCACCTGATGATTTTCCCTGACGATCAAGTACTTCTGCTGTTAGGTATAACTGAGCGAATTTTCGACCATTTTCAATTGTACCATCCTCATTTACATCATAGGCCCATACAAAATTGTCCTTATCCGTATCAACATTCCAGAAATCCTCATCATCATAAGTATTGTTAACGTATAATGTTCCGCCATCAGGACTTAAAGCTATACCATTTGCCATGGCAAATTCATCCGGTTCAAGAATCCGAATAATTTTTCCTTCCGGATTGATATAATAAACAGTACGTCCGGGTTGGTTTTTCTCAGCATCTGGAGTAAACTGAGGATCGGTAAAATAAATACCGCCTTTGCTGTCCATTACAAGATCATTTGGTCCGTCAAGTTTTTTTCCATCATAACTATCTGCTATCGTTCTCAATACGTTTCCTTTTTTATCCACCTCGATAATGCGGTGACCGAACATATCGCAAACGATCAGGTTCCCGTTTTTAGCCTCAATCATACCGTTGGTTTGCATTTTTCCTTGAATTACATTGCTGTATTTTCCATCCGCACTCATTTTTACCAGCGTACTTTTTGCAGGATTACCGTTCCAGTCTACATCAAAATACATATTGGAGAAATAAAGATTTCCGTCTACCCAAACAGGGCCTTCAGTAAAATAAAGTGTTGGCTCACTTACAGCACCATCTATAACAAGTTTAACTTCTGCATCTTCAGGTATAATCTTATTATATCCAGCTTGTCTGCTTGCTCTTGACTCTTCATAATCAGCACGTGGAGGGAAGAATACGTCTATAACATCGCAACCTAAAGGACCAATATCGCCACCATGAACCATGTTGCCAGGCAATCTGAGCAAATCACCTTCTTTCATTTGAACAACACCATCTAGGATTATCTCATCAATCCAGCCGCGTAAGGTCGTCATTACCTGTTCTTCAGGGTGAATATGACGAGCGAACGAAGTTAGAGGATCCATTCTTAAAAAACTTAGCTGAATATTATTTCCTGAAACGATCCTGGAATTTGCTCCCGGAACTAATTCAGAATATTGAAAATCATTTAAGTCGTAAACTTTATTCGGCTCAACAGTGGCTTTAACCGGAAACGTAGGAATTGAAGGCTGTTCCGGAATTTCTTCAACTCCTGCTTTTGCCAAAAATGAGGTTGGAACAGGACTGAACACTTCTAATATTTTTGCTCCGTCATCTCCGGCTTTAACAGCAGTTTTTGCGCCTTGTTGTAAATACAGAAATTCCTGATGTTTGGTGGCACCATGAATCCCATCAGGAGAATCGGCATCAAATGACTTTAAATTCACATAATTTCCATTAATCAACTCATCAACATCGCCCGACACAACAACCAGAAAGCGTTCTCCTTCAATTGTTTCTTCAGGAAGGGAAGCATTAGGTGCCAACGTAATATAACTCATTAAAACTCCTTTTCCCCAATATGCTTTTGCAGTTACACCTTCTGCCAGACTTATTACCGGTATTGCAGAAAGATTTTTTACTTCTCCTGCCTTAAGGTTAGTCTCTAAATCGATGTCAGGAAAATCTTCCCGAAGCCGAACTTCAAGGTTATTGTCTTGTATTAACTGTTCGTTTACATCAGCCCATTCAGGTCTTGTTTTGGAATCAGATGTACATTGTTGGAAGGATACAATTATTCCTACGAGAAAAATAATTTGGAAAATAGTATTCCGAGTAAAAGTTTTCATTTTCATAAATTTTAGTTTGTTATACTTTGATCTTAATTTCAGATTAATAATGGTATTGATTTAGCTAAATTATATATAGTAATTAACAAAACTAACTAAACGCTCTTTACCAAGAAAGTACATTTAGGACATAAATAGAAAGAAAACTACTAAACGAAGTATTATTTTTTACCGGATATTGCTCAGCTATTTGGTTTGCATTAAAGATCTTTCTATTAAAATTAATTGAACCGGCATATCTTCTTTATTCTGATTTTTAATCCCCGCAATAATGTAAGTGTCACACATAGAGAGTGTTTGTGTTTTAGTTAAAATAGTTGTTAAATACATAATCCAAAAAATTATAGTACAATTTTCAATATCCGTAACCGGAAATTGAAAAAATGCTTAAATTATGTCGACATTTTTACTATTTATTGTGAAGTTTATCTAAAATCATTCCAGATAAGCTTGTCGTTCTAAAAAATCAATCTATATTTGTAGCAAACAAATTCGACAAGAATGAACATTGAGTTTAAAAATACAATTTCTACTGCCACAATTAATTCTTGTGGTGCAATGTTTATGTCGTCTATGTTAATGTCTATGCGCTAGCCTTCATTCGATGTTATTCGTTGTTTGAAGGCATTCCATTAAGAGCGTTATTAATTCAAAAAAACATTTCTTTTAAAATTGTATTTCTATGTCGGATGTAGTTATTCGATTTGGCGGAAGTCATATTGACAAGCAAACTTCAGTACAAAACTTAAAATCTTATTTAAAGCAAGATAAGGATAGGAACTTCGTGGTTGTTTCAGCCATTCCTAAGCTTTTGGAGTATATTGATTTAAAACTTACCCATGTATTTCAGCATGAGTTAGTTGAAAATGAATTGTATGCCGAAATAGAATTGTTTTATACTTCGGCAAGCGGCCAAATAATTTCAGAAGCCTACAAAAAGCTGGCAAAGCAGTTTATTAGCTTGTTAGAGGGAATTGGGTTGATTGGAGATTACAGCAATGCTTTAAAAGACCAGGTGCTCAATTTTGCTGAAAAGTTATCAGTGGAAATTTTGCGGGCAAAATGGCATGAAGCTCATGTTTTGCAGCCAAACGAGATTGGCCTGTTGGCTTCTAATGATTTTGGAAACGCCTCTTTTATTTCGATTAACAAAGGGAATGTGGCTAATCTGGGAAATAGCATTTATCTGATACCGGGTACTTTTGGAATTACCGAAAACAATAAAGAGGCAAGGGCCGGGAAAACGGCTGCAGATTATACGGCTGCTTTCTTAACCAAAGAACTTGGTGCAAAAGAGCTTAAGTTATGGGGACTGGATCAGGATTTTCTTCGTGCTGATCCGGAGATAATCGACAATTTGCCGGTAATTCAGCGTTTAACTTATGCTGAAGCAAGTGAACTTGCATATTTCGAGCATTATTCATTTCACCCCCGAACAGTGGAACCGTTAGAGCACGAACATATACCGATTAAGGTTATCGATTCTGATTTAGAGAATACAGCAGTAAAGACAGTTATTAATACCGAAACCTATGTCGAGGATCAGATTGTAAAAAGTGTGGCAAGCACTGAAGATATTTCTTTGTTAAAGCTAGATGGACCCGGCGTAGGATTAAAACCCGGAATTTTAGCAAGGGTAACCAGCATACTCAACGAATCGGGTATAAACATTAAATCAGTTATTACCTCACAAACTGCTATCAATTTTATATTAAGTAAGAGAAATGGAGAGAAGGCTTTAAAGTTAACCACTCAATTAGGTTTTTCTGCAGTAACCGATATTTCTCTGCTTAACGATGTTGCGCTGATTGGCATTATAGGTCATGGAATGCAAAAAGCTTATGGTGTTTCAGCCAAAATATTTACGGCAGTAGCAAACAATCAAATCAACGTATTGTTAAGTGGTTCAGGAGCTTCTGATTTAGTGAGCTATCTGGTCGTACATAAATCAGATAAAGAGAAAGGTGTACGTGAGATCTATAACGCATTTTTTAAACAGTAACATTAACCACAATCCTTTGGAACTGGATTATCCACTAAAGAGTTCTATTTGAAATGATTTTCTAACTCAAAAAATTATAATAAAATGACAGCTGAAAAATTAAATTTCGAAACCCTGCAATTGCATGCAGGACAACAACCCGATGGAACGACAAACTCGCGGGCAGTACCTATTTATCAAACAACTTCATACGTGTTTAACGATGCCGATCATGCAGCCAACTTATTTGCGTTAAAGGAGTTCGGTAATATTTATACCCGTATCATGAATCCCACATCAGATGTGTTTGAGCAACGTATGGCTGCACTCGAAGGAGGAGCTGCTGCCCTGGCTGTAGGATCTGGTCATGCAGCGCAATTTCTGGCATTGAATAATATTCTTGATATTGGAGACAATATTGTATCATCACCTTATTTATATGGTGGAACTTACAACCAGTTTAATGTGAGTTTTAAGCGATTGGGAATTGAGGCGCGTTTAACTAACGATCTTGAACCAGAGTCGTTCGAAAAATTAATTGATAACAAAACAAAAGCAATTTACCTTGAGACGATTGGGAACCCGGGTTTTGTAATACCTGATTTTGATGCGATAGCAGCAATTGCCAAAAAATATGATATTCCGTTTATTGTGGATAATACTTTTGCTGGTGGCGGTTATTTATTCCGACCGATTGAACACGGTGCTGATATTGTTGTAGAGTCGGCAACCAAATGGATTGGAGGACATGGGACAAGCATAGGCGGCGTAATTGTTGATGCCGGAACCTACAATTGGGGAAATGGTAAATTTCCTGGTTTTACTGAGCCTTCAGAAGGTTATCATGGATTAAAATACTGG